>NZ_JBHYGR010000005.1:128676-153728 GCF_042738155.1 Kitasatospora sp. NPDC059088
GCGCTTGTCTCCCAAAAACCCACCACCATAGCCCGGTGGCTCCCCAACTCCCCCCGCCCCGCGGGCCCGCGCCCCGGCCGTCCCGGGGTCCTGGTCCCCACCACGCGCCCCGGCGCGCCGACGGCTCCGCCCAGGGCGCCGACGGCCCCGCTCAGAGCGCCGAGAGCTCCGCGACCAGGTCGTCCAGCCCCAGCGAGCCCTGCGAGAGCGCCGCCATGTGCCAGGCCTTGAGGTCGAACTCCTCGCCGCGCGCCTCGTGCGCCGCCCGCGCCGCCGCCCGGCCCCGGAGCCAGGCCCGCTCGCCCAGCTTGTAGCCGATCGCCTGGCCGGGCATGCCCAGGTAGCGGACCAGCTCGCTGTCCAGGAAGTCGGCGGACAGGCCGCAGTACCGGCCGAAGAACTCCCGCCCGTGCTCGGGGCTCACCGGCTCGCCCGGCCGGTACGGGGAGTCCGCCGGGAAGTCCAGGCCGACGTGCATGCCGATGTCGACGATGACCCGCAGCGCCCGCATCATCTGGGCGTTGAGGAAGCCCAGCCGGTGGCCCGGGTCGGTGAGGTAGCCGAGCTCGTCCATCAGGCGCTCGGCGTACAGCGCCCAGCCCTCCAGGTTGGCGCTCACCCCGCCGAGGCTCACCTGGTAGCTGGAGAGCCGGTCGGCGACGTACACCCACTGCGCGAGCTGGAGGTGGTGGCCGGGGACGCCCTCGTGGTACCAGGTCGACACCAGGTCCCAGACCGGGAAGCGCTCCTCGCCGAGGACCGGCAGCCAGGTCCGGCCGGGACGGCTGAAGTCCAGGGCGGGCTGGGTGTAGTACGGCGCGGCGGCGCTGCCGGGCGGGGCGATCCGCGACTCGACCCGGGTGACCGGCTCGGCCAGGTCGAAGTGGGTGCCCTGGAGGTCCCGGATGGCCTGGTCCATCAGGCCCTGGAGGTACTCCCGGGCGGCCTCGGCGCCCTCGATCGCCGGGCCGTCCGTCTCCAGCCACTTCATCGCGGCCATCGGGCCGACGCCCGGGCGGACCTTCTCGGCCTCGGCCTCCATCTGGGCGAGCAGGTCGTGGAACTCGCTCCAGGCCCACGCGTACGCCTCGTCCAGGTCCAGGTCCGCGCCCGTCCAGTAGCGCACCCAGCGGGCGTAGCGCTCCCGTCCGGCGGTGTCCGGGGTGCCGGCGGCGGCCGGGCCGTACACGTCGCGCAGCCAGTCGCGCAGCGCGGCCAGCGCCTCGGCGGCGGCCACCGCGTGCACGGACAGCTCGGCCCGCACACTCTCCGGGGCGTCCTGGACGAACTCGCCGAACCAGCCGCCCGGGACGTCCCCGGCCAGCCACTCGCCGAACTGGCCGACCACCGTCCCGACCTGGCGCGGGCCGGACAGCAGCCCGCGCTCGATGCCCTCGGTCAGCGTCCGCCGGTACTGCTCCAGCGCCAGCGGGACGCGGGCCAGGCGGCGGCCGATCAGCTGCCACTCGGCCTCGGTGTCGGTGGCCATCAGGGTGAAGGCCTCCCGGGTGTTGTGCACCGGGGAGCCGAGGTTGCGCACCGCGCGGTAGTCCTCCCCGGCGTCGTGCACGGCGAGTTCGGCGGTCAGCCGCTCGCGCAGCAGGCGGGCGCAGCGGCGCTCGGCCTCGTCGTCGGCGGCGCCGGCCCGCTCGGCCTCGTCCAGCCGGGCCAGGGTGCGGCGGGCGAGGTCGGCGATCCGCTCGGCGCCGTCCGGGGAGAGGTCGGGCAGCCGGTCGTCCTCGGGGTTGAGGCCGAGGTAGACGGCGGTCAGCGGGTCGAGGTCGGCCAGCGCCTGGACGTAACCGTCGGCGATGCGGCGGGGAGTGTCGCCGCCGGTGGTGATCAGTTCTTCAACCATTCGGACATCATCGCGGTGCCCGGGCCGAATGCAAGCCCCCGTCATCGACCGTTGACCGGCTGGGGTCAGGGCTCTGACACAGGGTGAGCGGGCCAAACACCCGTTCGGAGAGATCCGGTACGTGACAGGTCCCGATCGGCACGACGCCCATTACGCTGACGGCCATGGAAGCCCGCCCCACCTCGGCAACCGACCCGGCCGCCCCCGGACCGCGCCCGCGCCGCTCCGGCTACCGGCGGCTGCCGGTCGAACAGCGGCGCGAGCAGCTGATCGCGGTCGCCCTGGAGCTGTTCGCCGTCCGACCGCCCGAGGAGGTCAGCCTGGACGACGTCGCCGAGGCCGCCGGCGCCTCCCGGCCGCTGGTCTACCGCTACTTCGCGGGCGGCAAGCAGCAGTTGTACGAGGCCGCGCTGCGCACCGCGGCGGACGAGCTGACCGGCCGGTTCGCCGTCCCCTCGACCGGGCGGCCGTCCGAGCAGCTGGCCGCCGCGCTGGACGGCTACTTCGCCTTCGTGGCCGAGCACGACGCGGGCTACTCGGCGCTGCTGCGCGGCGGTTCGGTGGTGGAGACGGCCCGGACCACGGCCATCGTGGACGACGTCCGGCGGGCGGCGCTCCGGCGGACCCTGCGGCACCTGGGCGTACGGGAGGCCGGGCCGCGGCTGACCCTGCTGGTGCGCTCCTGGATCGCGGTCGTCGAGGGCGCGTCGCTGAGCTGGCTGGACGAGGGGCGCGCGCTACCGGTGGAGGGACTGCGGGACTGGCTGGTGGACCAGTTCACGGCAATGGCGGCGGCGACGGCGCTGCACGATCCGCAGACGGCGGAGGTGCTGGCGGGGCTGCTCGCGCTGGAGGGGCCGCGGGCGGAACGGGCCGAGCGGCTGCGGGCGGTGCTGGGCGGAACTCCCCCGGACGGGGCCTGAGGGCCTCCCGACCCCCGTGCCAAGGGTCGGGCGGCGCACGCCCTACGCCTTGCCGAGCACCTGGCGCTGCCGGCCGAGGCCGTCGATCTCGATCTCGACGACGTCGCCCGGGGCCAGGAACGGCGTGCCCGGGTGGCCCAGGGTGACCCCGGCCGGGGTGCCGGTGACCATCACGTCGCCGGGCTCCAGCACCATGAACTGGCTCGCGTAGCGGACGAGTTCCAGCACCGGGAAGACCATCTCCGCGGTGCTGCCGTGCTGCCGCCGCTCGCCGTTGACCCAGAGCCGCAGCGTCAGGGCCTGCGGGTCGGCCACCTCGTCGGCGGTGACCAGCCAGGGCCCGAGCGGGGTGAAGGTCTCCGCCGACTTGCCCTTGTCCCACTGGCCGCCGCGCTCGAACTGGAACGCCCGCTCGGTGACGTCGTTGGCGATCGTGTAGCCGGCGATCACGGCGGCGGCCTCGGCGTGCGAGTCCAGGTAGCGGGCGGTGCGGCCGATCACGATCGCCAGCTCGGCCTCGTAGTCGGTCTTCTCACCGCCGCGCGGCACCAGCACCTCGTCGTAGGGGCCGACCACGGTGGAGCTCGGCTTGAGGAAGATCACCGGCTCGTCCGGGATCGCGGCCCCGGCCTCGGCCGCGTGGTCGCGGTAGTTGAGCCCGATGCCGACCACCTTGCCCGGCCGGGCCACCGGCGCACCCACCCGCAGGCCGGCCAGGTCCACCACCGGCAACGCGCCGGCGGCCACCTCCCGGGCCAGCTCGGCGGTGTCCAGCCCGGCCAGGAAGGCCCCGTCGAGGTCGCGGGCCCGCCCGGAGAGGTCGTACGCGGTGCCGTCCTGGCCCAGCACGACCGGGCGCTCGGCGCCCGGGGGTCCGACGCGGAGGAGCTTCATCGATCCGTCACCAGCCTTTCGTCGCAGCTCACCGGGGCGGCGCGGACACCGCTCCCGAGTCTGGCAACGAGGTATATCAACGGCCCGGGCCGGTGGACCAGACCGTCCCGATGGGCGGATTCCCATCAAATCGCACGAAGGCACGGGGGCCCGAATAGGTGGCCCGTACGGTTGACAGCCCTCCCGGTCCGGCGGATCCGCCGGACCGGGAAGCACGCCCAGGGCGAACGTCCGTGTGCCGAGGCGCCGCAGGGCGCAGGATCCGGGCATGGAGATCACCCGGGTACGCGACGAGTTGCACATGATCACCCTGGAGTTCGGCACCGCCTACCTCTGGCAGGACGACCACGGACCGACCCTGATCGACACCGGCATCGCCGGGTCGGCGGACGGCATCGAGAAGGCGATCCGCACCATCGGACCGGAGCCGACGGCCGTACGCCGGATCGTGCTCACCCACCACCACGAGGACCACACCGGCTCCGCCGCCGAACTGGCCCGCCGCTGGTCCGCCGAGGTGGTGGCGCACCGGCTGGAGGCGCCGGTGGTACGGCGCGAGCAGCCCGCGGTGCCGCCCGTGCTCAGCCCCTTCGAGCAGCAGCTGTGGGACGGGCTGCCGCCGATCCCGCCGGCCGAGCCCTGCCCGGTGCACCGCGAGGTCGAGGACGGGGACGTGCTGGACATCGGCGGCGGCGCCGTGGTCGTGCACGTGCCCGGGCACACCGACGGCAGCATCGCCCTGCACCTGCCCGGGCCCGGGGTGCTGTTCACCGGGGACCTGGTGTCCAACGTCCGGGGGCGGACCGGGCCAGGGGTGTTCCACACCGACCCGGCACTGGCCCTCGCCTCGTTCCACCGGCTCGCCGCACTGCCGGTGGAGACCGCCGTCTTCGGGCACGGCGACCCGATCGCCGCCGGTGCCTCAGCCGCGCTGCGCGCCGCCGCCGAGCAGCACCCGCAGGTCTAGCGACGGCCCCTGGCCCGGGCCGAGCCGCTCGGCCTCCCCCCGCCAGTGCGCGAGGTCGCGCCGCAGGTCGGCCCGGGCCTCCGGGGCGGTGCCGGGCTGCTCGGCCAGCGCCTCCAGCAGGGCGACGGCGGCGGCCCGGCGGCCGGCCCGGGCCAGCCAGAGGGCCAGGTCGTGGCAGGTGCGCAGGGTGCGCGGGTCGGCCGGGCCGCAGGTCCGGGCGAAGTCGGGGACGAGCTGGAGCAGCATGTCCACCGCGTCCCCGGGCCGGCCCTCGGCGCCGTGCTGCCAGGCCTGGTCGGCCCGCCGGCGCAGCTGCTCCGGGCTCGGCCCCGGCCCCCGCACCCCGGGGCGGACGGCCCGCAGCCGCTCCAGCACCTCGGCGGCGTCGGCGGGCCGGTCCGCGGGCCGCTTGGCGAGCAGCCGGGCGACCAGCTCGGCCAGCGCCGGGTCCGTGCCGCGTACCCGGGGCGGGGTCTCGTCCATGTGCTTGCGCATGTACTCGTACGGCGAGTCGGCGCGGAACGGCCGCCGGCCGGTGCTGACCTCGTACAGCATCACGCCGAAGGCGTAGAGGTCGGCCCGGCCGTCCACGGTCCCGCCGGACCAGCACTCGGGCGCCAGGTACGGGACGGTGCCGACCACGCTGCCGGTGGAGGTGAGCCCGACCGACTGGGTGAGCAGCCGGGCGATGCCGAAGTCCAGCACCTTGGCCCGGCCCCCGCCGTCCAGGATCATGACGTTCTCCGGCTTGATGTCCCGGTGGATCACCCCGCTGCGGTGCGCGACGTCGAGCGCCTCGCAGACCTGGGTCATCCAGGCCAGCGCCAGTCCGTGCTCCGGCTGTCCGTCCCTGAGCACCGCGGACAGCGGGCGGCCGCGGACCAGCTCCATCACCAGGTAGTGGACCTCCCCCTCGACACCGGCGACCCGGCCGTAGTCGTGCACCGTGACGATGTGCGGATGGGACAGGTTCCCGGCCAGCTTGGCCTCGCGGACGAACCGGCCGACGGCCTCCTGGTCGGCCGCGTGCTCGGCCAGCAGCAGCTTGACCGCGACCGGCCGGTCCAGCACGGTGTCGGTCGCCCGCCAGACCACGCCGAAGCCGCCCTTGCCCAGCCACTCCTCCAGTCGGAAGCGACCGCCGAGCACCTCACCCTTGCGCATGCCCTCCCCCAACGTGCCCCCGCCCGAACGGCGTTCGCCGCCGGAGGGGTCACCATAGCGGCGGGCGGGGACGAACGGGTGAACGACGGAGGCCCCGGTGTCACAGCTCGGTCCGGCGTGGTGTCAGGCCTTGGGCCGCCCCGCTGTCACGCCTTGGGCTTGGGCAGGCCCACCGGGTTGATCTCGGAGGTCTGGACGGCCTCGTTCTCCAGGCCCCAGCGCTTGAGCACCTGCCCGTACGTCCCGTTCCTGATCAGCTCGTTGATCGCGCTGTTGAGCGCCTTGACCAGGCCGTTGTCCTTGTGGGTGGTGGCCGCGATCTTGCCGAGGACGTCCGCGCCGCCGCCCGAGTAGGTGCCGACCACCTCGGTCTCGCCGGTCTGCACGGCGTGGAAGGCCAGGCTGGGGTTGGGGCCGGTGTAGACGTCGATCCGGCCGGAGGAGAGCGCCAGGTAGTACTCGGTGCCGGAGAAGTACTTGATGTCGATCGGCTTGAGGCCGTTGCGGACGTCCTCCTCGCTCCAGGAGATCAGCAGTTTCTCCTGGTTGGTGCCGGTGGCGACGCCGACGGACCGGCCGGCCAGGTCCTTGGCACCGGTGACCTTGATCCCGCTGCCCTTCTTGGTCTCGAAGCCGAGGACGTCCAGCCGGTAGGTGGCGAAGTCGTACTTCTCCTTGCGCTCCTCGGTGACGGTGATGTTGGACAGGCCGGCGTCGTACTTGCCGCTGTCCAGGCCGACGAAGATGTTCTCCCAGGAGACCGGGTTGAACTCGACCTTGAGGCCGAGCACGTCGCCGATGAGCGAGGCGATGTCCGGTTCGATGCCGATGATCGTCTTGTCGTCGTTGGCGTAGAAGTCCAGCGGCGGGGTGGTGCCGATCGAGTCGACGACCTTCAAGGTGCCTCTCTTCCGGATCTCCTCCGGGACCAGGGCCGCGATCGCGTCGACCTTGGCCGTCGAGACCCGGTTCTGCTGCGGCGACAGGTTCACCACGGTGCCGTTCG
The DNA here is from genome assembly GCF_042738155.1 of Kitasatospora sp. NPDC059088. Taxonomy (NCBI): domain Bacteria; kingdom Bacillati; phylum Actinomycetota; class Actinomycetes; order Kitasatosporales; family Streptomycetaceae; genus Kitasatospora; species Kitasatospora sp. NPDC059088. The sequence continues at coordinate 135,489 of NZ_JBHYGR010000005.1, forward strand.
GCGCCGTGCTGCCCTTGGCCGGGGCGAGTTCCGCCGAGGCGCCGTTCGCGCCGCTGCCGCAGCCGGCCAGGACGAGGGCGGCGGCGAGCGAGCCGGCGGCGGTCACGAGGGCGCGACGGGGTAGGGACATGGCGGAACTCCTGCTCGGGTGAAGGGGGTTCGGGGAGAGGGGGCGGTAGCGGAGGGCGGGGTGGGCAGCGGGGGTGCTACAGCACCTTGGCCAGGAAGGCCCGGGTGCGCTCCTGCCGCGGACGGTCCAGGACCTCGGCGGGCGGGCCCTGCTCGACCACCACACCGCCGTCCATGAAGACCACGGTGTCGGCGACCTCGCGGGCGAAGCCGATCTCGTGGGTGACCACGATCATCGTGGTGCCGCTGCGGGCGAGGTCCTTGATGACGTCCAGCACCTCGCCGACCAGTTCGGGGTCGAGCGCCGAGGTCGGCTCGTCGAACAGCAGCACCTTGGGCTCCAGGGCCAGCGCCCGGGCGATCGCCACCCGCTGCTGCTGGCCGCCGGACAGCTGCCGGGGGTAGGCGGCGGCCTTGTCCGCCAGGCCGACCCGCTCCAGCAGCGCCAGCGCCGCCGCCCGGGCCTCGGCCCGCGGGCGGCCCAGGGCGGCGATCGGCGCCTCGACCAGGTTCTCCAGCACGGTCAGGTGCGGGAACAGGTTGAAGTTCTGGAACACGAAGCCGATGCCGGTGCGCTGGCGCAGCACCTCGCGCTCCTTGAGCTCGTACAGCCGGTCGCCGGAGCGCCGGTAGCCGATCAGCTCGCCGTCGATGGCGACGTGGCCGCGGTCCAGCTTCTCCAGGTGGTTGATCGCCCGCAGCAGGGTGGACTTGCCGGAGCCGGACGGGCCGAGCACCACGGTGACCGAGCCGGCCGGGACGTCCAGGTCGACCCCGCGCAGCACCTCCAGCCGGCCGAAGCTCTTGTGCAGGCCGCGGACCTGGACCATCGGGGCGGCCCCGGCCGGGTCGGCGCGGTCGGCCGCAGGGGTCGGGTCGGCCTCGGTCGGCGTGGTCACGGGGTCCCTCCGGGGGTGCGGGCGTCGGTACGGGTGGGCAGGGTGCGGAGGAAGGCCCGCAGGCGGTGCAGCGGGCCGGGCGGCGGGGTGCGCCGGGAGCCGCGGGCGAAGTAGCGCTCGACGTAGTACTGGCCGACCGACAGCACCGTGGTCAGCACCACGTACCAGACGGTGGCCACCATCAGCAGCGGCACCACCCGGCCGGTCCGGCCGTAGATCACCTGGGCCTGGTAGAACAGCTCGCCGATGGCCATCACGTAGACCACCGAGGTGCCCTTGAGCAGCGAGATCACCTCGTTGGCGGCGGCCGGCAGGATGCCCCGCATGGCCTGCGGCAGCACGATCCGCCAGGCCTGCCGCCAGCGCGGGATGCCGAGCGCGGCGGCGGCCTCGCGCTGGCCGGCCTCCACCGCGATGATGCCGCCGCGGATGATCTCGGCGGCGAACGCGGCCTGGTGCAGTCCGAGGCCGAGCACCGCGGCGCCGAGCGCGCCGAGCACCCCGACCGTCTCGAACTCGCCGAAGGTCGGGCCGAACGGGATGCCGAAGCCGAACCGCTTGTAGAGGTAGGAGAGGTTGAACCAGAACACCAGCTGGACGATCAGCGGGATCGAGCGGAACACCCAGACGTACGCCCAGGCGATGGTCCGCAGCACCGCGCTGCGGGACAGCCGCATCCCGGCCACCACGGCGCCGAGCACGAAGCCCAGCACGGTGCCGTAGGCGGTGAGTTCGAGGGTGCGGCCGATCGCCTGGAGGATGGTGTCGGCGGTGAAGTAGAGGCGGAAGGTGGCCCAGTCCCAGCCGGGGTTGGTGGCCAGGCCGTGCAGGAACTGGAGCAGGACGACGAGGGCGGCCGCCCCGGCCGCCCAGCGCCACGGGTGCCGGGCGGGGACGGTCCGCAGGCCGGCCAGCTCGGCGGCGTCGAGGCCGGTCGCGGGGCCCGGACCGGTCGCGGGGTCGGGGTCGGGGGCGGCCGCGGGTCTCGGCGGGGACGGCGGTGCCGGGGTACTGGTGGTCATCGGAGGACTCCTTCGACAGGGCCTGCGGTCACGGGTGTTCGGGCGGGCTGATCTGCGACTCCTTGATCGCCGAGTCGGCGAGCCCCCACTTGCGGAGGATCCGCTCGTACGTCCCGTCCTTGATCAGCTGGTTGACCGCCGCCTGGAAGGCCGGGGTGAGCGGGGATCCCTTCTTGAAGGCGAAGCCGACGTCCAGGCGGTGGAACTCGTTGAGGAAGCGCACCCCGGCGGCCTCCTGCGCGGCCTGGTGGCGCAGTCCGTTGATGGTGGACATCTCGACGTCCACCCGGCCCTGCTGGAGGCCGGTCAGCAGGGCGCCGCCCTCGCTGAACGCCTTCACCTCGTACGGCTTCTTCCCGGCGTCGGTGCAGACGTTCTTCTTGTTGTTGAGCGTGGTCTCGAAGGTGGTGCCGGCGCCGGTGCCGATGGTCAGCCCGCAGAGCTGGGCCAGGTCGGTGACCGGCTGGACCGACGTGTTGTCCTTCTGCACCGCGAAGCCCTGGCCGTCGTCGATGTAGGTGACGAAGTCGATGGTATTCAAGCGGGCGGTGGTGACCCCGAAGTTGCCGGTGCCGACGTCGAACTTGCCGCTGTCCAGGGCGGGCAGGATGGTCTCGAAGGCGGCGTCCTGGCGCTGCACGGTCAGGCCGAGGACCTTGGCGACGGCGTCGGTGAAGTCCACGTCGACCCCGACCGGCTTCTTGGTGGTCTGGTCGGCGTAGTAGGCGCTCGGCGGGGTGCCGAAGGACGAACCGAACTTCACCACCCCGGACCTGCGCACCTCCTCGGGCAGCAGCGCGGCGGCGGCCTCCGACCTGCCCACGCCGGAGACGACGTCCTCGGTGGCGGTGGCGGCCGGTCCGCCCGCCCCGGCCGCGCCCGCGATCTTCGGGTCCGAGCCGCACGCGGCCAGGGCCAGGACCGGCAGCAGCGCGGTGGTCGCGAGGAAGCGGCGGCGGACGGTGGTGGTTCTCACGGGGGGCCTTTCAGTGGGACGGGACCAGCACGGGCAGGGGCTTCTCGAAGGGGAGCGGGCCGATGGTCAGGGGATCGGCCGTGACGTCGAACAGCGGGGTGTAGCCGGCCGCCAGGTAGAGGCCCTTGGCCTCGGGCTGGCGCGGGCCGGTGGTGAGGTGGATCCGGCGGTAGCCGGCGGCCGCGGCGGTCCGCTCCAGTTCGGCGAGCACCCGGCGGGCCAGGCCCCGGCGGCGGTGCGCGGAGTGGGTCCACATCCGCTTCACCTCGGCGGTCCGCTCGTCGTAGCGCTTGTACGCGCCGCCGGCCACCGGCTCGCCGTCCTCCAGCAGGAGCAGCAGCACTCCGTGCGGCTCGGCGAAGGCGTCGTCCGGGTAGCGGGTCATCTCCTGGTGGGCCTCGGGGCCGTAGCGGGTGACGTACTCGTGGGTGAGCTCGCGCAGCAGCGGTGCCACCAGCGGGTCCGCCAGGGTGACCCGGCGGAACTCCCACCCCGGAACCGGGCTCACGCCTGCACCGCGATCAGCTGGTGCCGGTCCCGCTCGGCGCGGGCCGCCGCCTCGGCCTCGGCCTCCGCCCTGGCCGCGTCGCGCTTGGCGACCTCCTCGCGGACGATCGGGATCACGTACCGGCCGAAGTCGATCGCGTCGTCCAGCAGGTCGTAGCCGCGCGCGGAGAGGATGTCCACGCCGAGGTCGTAGTAGTCCAGCAGCGCCTGGGCGACCGTCTCCGGGGTGCCGACCAGCGCGTTGGAGTTGCCGGCCCCGCCGGTGGCCGCGGCGGTCGGGGTCCACAGCGCGCGGTCGTAGCGCTCGCCGGCCTCGGCGATCTCGATCAGCCGCTGCGACCCGGTGTTCTCCGGGGCCCCGCCGACCGGGCGGCGCCTGGTCACCGGCTCCCCGCTCTCCCGGCGGGCCCGGATGGCGGCCACCGTGCGGTGCGCCTTCTCCCAGGCCAGTTCCTCGGTGGGCGCGATGATCGGCCGGAACGCCACCTGGATCCGCGGCAGGTCGCTCCGCCCGGCGGCCCGGGCCGCCTCCCGCACCCGCTCGATCTGCTCGGCGGTGCGGGCCAGCGGCTCGCCCCACAGGCAGTAGATGTCGGCCTCGGCCCCGCCGGCCGCGTAGGCGGCGTCCGAGGAGCCGCCGAAGGAGACCGCCGGGCGCGGCTGCTGGACCGGGAAGACGTCGGAGACGAAGTCGTGGAAGCGGTAGTGCGGGCCCTCGTGGTCGAAGGGCTCCCGGCTGGTCCAGGCCTTCTTCACGATGCCGATGTACTCGCGGGTGCGCTCGTAGCGCTGGTCCTTGCTGAGGAAGTCGCCCTCGCGCTGCTGCTCGTGGTCGGTGCCGCCGGTGATGAAGTGGACGGTCAGCCGGCCCTCGCTGACCTGGTCGAGGGTCGCGAAGGTCTTGGCGGCGAAGGTCGGGTAGGAGACGTTCGGCCGGTGGGCGAGCAGGATCTGCAGCTTGTCGAGGCGCGAGGCGAGGAAGGCCGCCGCCGCCGCGGGCTCCGGGGAGCCGGAGCCGTACGCGAAGAGCACCCGGTCCCAGCCGTGGTCCTCGTGCGCCCGGGCCAGCCGCAGGGTGTAGTCGCGGTCGAAGGCGGCGGTGGTGCGCGGGTTGGTCTCCGAACCGTCGCCGGTGGCGGCGATGCCGAGGAATTCGACGGGCATGGCGGAACCTTTCGGGTGACTGACTCCGGCGGGCTGCGGGTGGGCAGGCCGGAGGCGGCCGCGGCGGGGCGCGGCCGTCGGGCGCGGGGCGGTGGAGCGGGCATGCGGTGGCGCGGACGCGGGAGGAGGAGCGCGGGAGGAGGAGCGCAGGAGGAGGACGGACGCGAGCGGAACTGCCGGAGCGCAGAACGAGGGCGGTGGAGGCGAGGCGGCAGCGTGCGCCTGACGATCCGTCAACTACCGCGACGGACCATGGTTCCCGGCCCGCGACGGGGCACACCGAGGGAGGTCTCCCCGAAGGGATTCAGGGCCGGACGGGCGGCCCGCTGCCGGGTCAGCCGCGACACGCCGCGGACCACACCCGACCGAAGTCGATGTGGTCGCGGGTGACCAGGGGCTGCTCGGCGTACATGGCCTCAAGTTGAGCAGTCGGCCGAGCGGTACGTCAACCGTGCATCATTGCCGCACTGTTGCGATCTCCTGTCGCTTCTCCCCCCACCCCCGGGCGGCCCCGACCGCGCCCCGGCCGGCCCCCCGATCACCCTTGACAGCCGTCGATCGCGCATGCGTACGATCGACGCGGAGTGCAGTGCGCTGCGCCGGACGCGTTGAGGGACGCGGGCCGGTGCCCGAGGGCCCGTACGTGATCACACCCGTACCTCTCCCCGCCCGCACTCCGCCCAGGAGCCGCCGCCATGGCCACCCCGCAGGACGTCCTGCCCGCCCCCGCCCCCGCACCCGCCCTCGCCCCCGCCCTCACCGGGAGCCCGCCACCACCCCCCGAGGCCCAGATCGTCGCCCGCCGCAGGCCCGGGCAGTGGATCGCCGCGGCCGTCGCCCTGCTGCTGGCCGCGATGGCGGTCGGCTCGGTGGTCCGCAACAAGGCCTTCCAGTGGGACGTGGTCGCCGAGTGGTTCACCGCCCGGTCCGTCCTCGACGGCCTGACCCTCACCCTGTGGCTGACCGCCGTCACCCTCGCCCTCGGCTTCGTCCTCGGCACCGTCCTCGCCACCATGCGGCTGTCCACCAACCCGGTTCTGCGCACGCTCAGTTGGGGCTACATCTGGATCTTCCGCTCCACCCCGCCGCTGGTGCAGCTGCTGTTCTTCTTCAACATCGGCGCGCTCTACCCGACGCTCGGCCTCGGCATCCCCTTCGGCCCCGAGTTCGTCACGGTCAAGACCGTCAACCTGATCGGCCCCACCCTGACCGCCGTCATCGGCCTCACCCTGCTGGAGAGCGCGTACGCCGCCGAGGTGATCCGCGGCGGCATCCTGTCCGTCGACCGCGGCCAGCTGGAGGCGGCCGCCGCGCTCGGGCTCGGCCGGTGGCGGGTGCTGCGCCGGATCGTGGTGCCGCAGGCGATGCGCGCGATCGTGCCGAGCGCCGGGAACATGCTGATCGGGGCGCTCAAGGGCACCAGCATCGTCAGCGTGCTGGCCGTCTCCGACCTGCTCTACTCGGTGCAACTGGTCTACCTGCAGTCCTACCAGGTCATCCCGATGCTGATGGTCGCCACCCTCTGGTACCTGGTGGTCACCACCGTGCTGTCGATCGGCCAGTACTACGTCGAACGCCACTTCGCCAGGGGCGCCAGCCGGGACGGCCTGCCGCCCACCCCGCTGCAGCGCGCCCGCGCCGCCCTCGCCCGGGTGGTCCGGGCATGACGACGACGCTCGTGATCGTCGGCGCCGGGCCGCGCGGCACCGGACTGCTGGAGCGGATCGCCGCCAACGCGGCCGAACTCCTGCCCGCCGACCGGCCGTTGGAGATCCACCTGGTCGACCCGTACCCGCCCGGCGCGGGCCGGATCTGGCGCCACGACCAGTCCCCGCTGCTGCGGATGAACTCGATGGCCGAGGACGTCACCATGTTCACCGACGAGCGCTCCACCGTCGAGGGCCCGGTCCGCCCCGGCCCCTCACTGGCCGAATGGGCCCTGCGGCAACGGGAGTTCGCGCCCTACCGGGAGGTCGCCGACCCGGCCGTACGGGCCGAGCTGAGCGCCCTGGCGCCCACCGACTTCCCCACCCGGCGCGCCCAGAGCGCCTACCTGGACTGGGTGTTCCGCCGCGCCGTCGCCGACCTGCCGGCCCACGTCACGGTCACCGTCCACCGGGCCACCGTCCGGCGGATCGACGGACCGGCCGACGGCCCGCAGACCGTCCACCTGGACGGCACCACCCTCACCGCCGACCACGTCACCCTCACCCTCGGCCACCTCGACTCCGCCCCGCACCCCCGGTACGCCGAGGACGCCGCCTTCGCCGCCCGGCACGGCCGCTTCCACCTGCCACCCGCCTACTCCGCCGACGTCGAGGCCGAGTTGGCCCGGATCGCCCCCGGCGAGCAGGTGGCGCTGCGCGGCTTCGGCCTGGCCTCCGTCGACCTGGTCGCGATGCTCACCGAGGGGCGCGGCGGCCGCTTCGAACCCACCGGGGACGGGCCCGCCCTGCGCTACCTCCCGTCCGGCCGCGAACCGGTGCTGCACCTGGGCTCCCGGCGCGGCGTGCCCTACCACTCCAAGACCGACTACCGGCTCCAGGGGCCGCCCGCCCCGCTCCCCCGGTACTTCGACGCGGCCGCCGTGGACGCCCTGCTCGCCACCGGCCGACCGCTGCGGCTGCGCCGTGACGTCTGGCCGTCGATGGCCAAGGAGGTCGGCTTCGGGCACTACCACGAGCTGTTCCACGCCCACCCGGAGCGCACCGCGCTGCCCTGGACCGCCTTCCTCGCCCGGTACGACCGGCACGACTGGTACTCCCCCGAACTGGCCGCTCTCGTCGCCGAGGCCGTCCCCGACCCGGCCGACCGGATCGACTTCGAACGGCTCGACCACCCGCTGGCCGGGCTCGAACTCGGCTCCGCCGAGGAGCTCCAGACCCACCTGCGCGCCTACGTCACCGCCGACGCCGACCGCCGCGCCGACCCGGCCCACAGCGCCGACCTGGGCGCCTTCCTCGCCCTGCTGTCGCTGTTCGGCCAGCTCCCCCGGATCCTCGCCTCCGGCCGGCTCACCGCCCGCTCGGTCGCCGAGGACGTCGACGAGTGGTTCTTCGGCTACTTCAGCTTCCTCGCCTCCGGCCCGCCCGGCTTCCGGCTGCGCCAGCTGCTCGCGCTCTCCGAGGCCGGGGTGGTGCACTTCCTCGGCGCGGGCGTGCGGATCGAGCGGGACGAGGCCACCGGCACCTGGCGGGCCTCCGGCGCCACCGTGCCCGGCCACACCGTCACCGCCACCGCGCTGGTCGAGGCGTACCTGCCCAAGCACGCGCTGGCCCGCACCCTCGACCCGGTGCTGGACTCGCTGCACCGCACCGGGCGGGTCGCGGAGGAGGTGGTGAGCGACGCGGAGCACACCCACCGCTCCGGGCTGGTCACCATCGACCCCGCCGACAGCCGGCTGATCGACCCAGCCCTGGACGGCGCCCCGCACCCGCGCCGCACCGCGCTCGGCCCGCACACCAGCCTCCGGGCGGCCGCCGCCTTCGCCCGGCCCCGCACCAACGCCCCGGGCTTCCGCCAGAACGACGCCGCCGCCCGGGCCCTGCTCCGCGCCCTGGCCGCACTCCCGGCGGCGGCCCTGGTGGGGTGAGACCCGGGGGGCGGAGCGGTGGCCGGTCCCGGGGGGAGTCAGGGGTTCAGGGGTTCAGGGGTTCAGGGGTTCAGGGGTTCAGGGGCCGAGGATCTCCGCCACCAGGTCCTCGTCCGTGACGAAGGGCGGCGCGGCGATCACCCGTTCCCCGGCCCCCTTGACGCCCGTCCCGCGCTCCAGCTCGCGCACCAGCTCCGGGACGGGCTCCTGGCCGGCCTTCCGGATCCACCCGACCAGCCCCAGCACCCGGTCGCGGTCGATCCGCGCCCGCCAGGCCAGGGCGAGCCGGTTCGGCCCGCGGTGGGACCGGGCCCGCTGCCGGTACTCCGCCAGGTCCAGTCCGGCCTGGGTACACCGCCGGTCGGTCGGGCCGAAGGCCTCGACCAGCTGGGGCAGCAGCTCCTCCAGCCGGGCCGCCGCGCCCGCGAAGTCGCCCCGCCCGGCCTGGCAGGCCGCGAGGTCGGACCCGGCCTGGAGGACGAGCGGACCGCGCGGGCCCTGGGCCGACCTCAGCGCGGGCAGCAGCGCGGTGAGCAGCCGGATCGCGGTGACCGGGCGGCCGCACTCCCGGACCAGTGCGGTCAGCGCGTACCGCGCGTCCAGGGTGACCGGATCGATCGGCCCGGACGCCGAGGTCAAGTCCTCGATCAGGCCCTCCAGTTGCCGGACCCCCTCGGCCTGGCGGCCGGACCTGCCGAGGCACCGCGCGAGGTCCCGCCGAGCGGCGACCACCTCCGGATCGGCCCCGCCGAGCGCCCGTACGGCGGCCTCCACCACCGGTCGCAGCTGGTGCGCGGCCAGCGCGGGACGCTCGTCCCGCGCCGTGCGCACGACCCGCTCCAGCCGGGCCCGGACGACCGCCGCGTCCTCGACCGGCACGGGCGGTTCGACGGGGCGCCCGATCTGCCGGGGAGCCGGGTACAGCAGCGCGGGCCGCCCCACCGGCCGGAGCCTCGGCTCCCGGGCCGGAGCACGCCGCCGGACGGGCGCGGACCGCCTCACCGGCGCCGCTCTCGGGGCGGCCGGCTCCGGGGCGGCCGACTCCAGGACAGTCGGGTCCGGGACCGTCGGTTCCGGGGCAGTCGCTTCCGGGGCAGCCGACTCAGCCCCGACCCGGTCGACCGGTGTCGCCGTCGGCGGCAGCTCCCGGCCCTCCGCCAGGTCCGCGAAGCACCGGGCGACCGTCCGGGCGTCGGCCGGCCGCTCCGCCGGCTCCTTCGCCAGCAACCGGCCCAACAGCTCGGGGAGCCGGAGCGGCAGACCGTACTTCACCGGATCCACCGCCGGGGGCGGCTCGTTGAGGTGCTGGTACATCAGCACCGGCGTCGAGTCCCCGGTGAACAGCCGCTTCCCGGTGAAGAGTTCGACCAGGACGCAGCCCAGCGCGTAGAGGTCCGCCCGCCCGTCCACCCGGCCGCCGGTCCACCGCTCCGGCGCCATGTACGGCGGGCTGCCGATCACCGTTCCGACGGTGGTCAACCCGCTTGCCCCGACGTCCAGTTGGGCGATGCCGAAGTCCAGCACCTTGGGCAGGCCGTCCTCGGTGATCATCACGTTGTCCGGCTTGATGTCCCGGTGGACCATCCCCGCGTCGTGCGCGGCCGCCAGCGCCTCGCAGATCTGCCGGGCCCAGCGCAGGCCCACCTGCGGATCCGGCCGGCCCTCCCGGATCACCTGGGTCAGGGTGCGGCCGGTGAGCAGCTCCATCACCAGGTAGGTGACCTGCTGCTCGTCGGCCTCGCCGTGGCCGAGGTCGTGCACCGTGACGATGTGCGGGTGCGACAGGTTGCCCGCCGCCGAGGCCTCCCGGGCGAACCGCAGCGCGGCCTTCGCCTGGTCGCCGTCGTCGTGCCGGATGACCTTGACCGCCACCGGCCGCCCGACCCGGGTGTCCTGAGCCCGCCAGACCACCCCGAACCCGCCCTGGCCGAGCTTCTCCTGGAGCTCGTACCGGTCGTCGAGGACGTCACCGACCCGCACCTGCCCTCCCCCCATCGGCTGTGTACCCACCGACTCTAGCGAGCGGCCCGGGCAGCGTCCCGCCCCGCCCTCAGGGGCCGAAGATCTCCTCCACAACGTCCTCGTCCGAGACGTGGTCCGGCGCCTCGAACACCAGGTCGGCGACGCCCTTGAGGCCGATGCCCCGCTCCAGCGCGCCGACGCAGGCGGCCGCCTCCTCGTCGGTGCCGAAGTCCCACACCCGCAGCCGCCGGACCAGCACCAGGGCCTCGATCGGGCTCATCCGCGGCGCCCGGCGGCGGTGGCCGCCGCCCTTGCGGCCGGTCTGCGCCAGCCGCTGCTGGTAGCCGGCCAGGTCCTGCCAGGCCTGGACGGTGCTCGGGTGGTGGTCGCCCAGGGCCCGGGCCAGTTCGGGCAGCAGCCCGTGCAAGTGCACCACCGCGCCCTGGAGGTCGCCCCGGTTGGCCTGGTGGACGGCGAGGTCGTGCCGGGCCTTGAGGACCCGGCCGTCCTGCGGGCCCCAGACCGCGGCCAGGTCGGGCAGCAGTTCGCGCAGCAGCCGGACCGCGGTGACCGCCGAACCGCTCTCGCCGATGCACCAGGCGAGGTGGTAGCGGGCTCCGAGGGTGTCCGGGTCGGTCGGGCCGAGCGCGGAGCGCATGTCGGCCACCACGCTGGAGAGCAGCCGGATCGCGCCGTCCAGGTCCCCGGTCCGGCTGAGGTACCAGGTGAAGTCCCGCCAGGCGCCCAGAGTGTCCCGGTCGGCCGCGCCGAGCGCGGTGACGCTCTCCTGGGCGACCGCCTGCAGCAGGATCGCCGACTCGCCCGCCGTCGCGGCCCGGTACGCGGCCGCCCGGCGCTCGCGCAGCCCGGCCCGGACGGCGTCCTCGGACGCGGGGGCCGCGACCACCGGCGGGGTGGTCAGCGGGGACAGTACGGAGGGCGCCGCAGGAATCGCGGGAGCCGCGGGCGGCACCGAAGGCGGCGAAGGCACCGAAGGCACGGGCCGCGCCGGCGGTACGACCGGCGGCACCGCGGGCGGCACGGCCGGAGCAGCGGGCACAGCAGGAGCGACGGGCACGGCAGGGGAAACGGGCACAGCAGGGGCGACGGGCGCAGCAGGCGTGGCCAGCTCGGCGAGCCGCCGCTCGACCGTCCGGGCGTCGGCCGGCCGCTCCGCCGGCTCCTTCGCCAGCAGCTCCGCGACCAGCCCGGCCACCTGCGGCGGCAGCCCGAACCGGGCCGGGTCGAGGGCCGGGGGCGGCTCGTTGAGGTGCTGGTACATCAGCACCGGCGTCGAGTCCCCGCCGAACGGCCGTGCCCCGGTGAAGAGTTCGACCAGGACGCAGCCCAGCGCGTAGAGGTCCGCCCGCCCGTCCACCCGGCCGCCGGTCCACCGCTCCGGCGCCATGTAGGCGGGGCTGCCGACGATCGTGCCGGTGGTGGTCAGCCCGCCGGCGCCGGTGTCCAGCTGGGCGATGCCGAAGTCCAGCACCTTGAGGTGCCCGGCGTCGGTGATCATCACGTTGTCCGGCTTGATGTCCCGGTGCACCATGCCCGCGTCGTGCGCGGCCGCCAGGGCCCCGCAGATCTCCCGCCCCCAGCGCAGGCTGAGCGCGGGCTCGGGCGGTCCGGCCCGGAGCACCTCGGTCAGGGTGCGGCCGGTGAGCAGCTCCATCACCAGGAAGGTGACCTGCTGGTCGCCGAGTTCGCTCTGCCCCAGGTCGTGCACGGTGACGATGTGCGGGTGCGAGAGGTTCCCGGCCACGCAGGCCTCCCGGACGAAGCGCAGTGCGGCCTTCGCCCGGTCGCCGCCGTGGTGCCCGATGACCTTGACCGCCACCGGCCGCCGCATCCGGGTGTCCTGGGCCCGCCAGACCACTCCGAACCCGCCCTGGCCGAGCTTCTCCTGCAGCTCGTACCGGCCGTCCAGAACGTCCCCGACTCGCACGCGCCCTCCCCCTCCCGTGGTGACGCCCAGACTCTACCGACGGCCCTCCCCACCCGACGGCCCTCCCCACCCGACGGCCCAGGTGGAAGGATGGGGAGGAGCCCCGCGACGGTGCGACGGCTCCACCCGTACAGCCCGAGGAGCGCAGTCATGGCCAAGCAGGCCCCGCAGAGCGACCCGGCGCAGGACGCCCCCGAGGTGTCCGCGCCCCAGCACGCGGCCGCCGGCCTGCCCGCCGTCGGTCACAGCCTGCGGATGGCCGCCGAGCAGATGGGCGCCCGGCGCACCCTCGCCACCCTGCGCAAGGTCAACCAGCCGGACGGCTTCGACTGCCCCGGCTGCGCCTGGCCGGAGCCGGGGAAGACGCACACCGCCGAGTTCTGCGAGAACGGCGCCAAGGCCGTCGCCGAGGAGGCCACCGAGCGCCGGATCCGGGCCGAGTTCTTCGCCGCCCACCCGGTCGCCGACCTGGCCGACCGCTCCGGCTACTGGCTGGGCCAGCAGGGCCGACTCACCGAGCCGATGCTGCTGGACGAGGGCGCCACCCACTACACCCCGGTCTCCTGGGACGACGCCTTCGCGCTGATCGCCGAGGAGCTGCGCGCCCTGGACACCCCGGACGGCGCCGCCTTCTACACCTCCGGCCGCACCAGCAACGAGGCCGCCTTCGCGTACCAGCTGTTCGCCCGCCGGCTCGGCACCAACAACCTGCCGGACTGCTCCAACATGTGCCACGAGTCGTCCGGTTCGGCGCTCACCGAGACGCTCGGCGTCGGCAAGGGCAGCGTCAGCCTCAAGGACCTCTACCAGGCCGACCTGATCATCGTGGCCGGCCAGAACCCGGGCACCAACCACCCCCGGATGCTCTCCGCGCTGGAGCGCGCCAAGCGGGCCGGCGCCACCGTGGTGAGCGTCAACCCGCTGCCGGAGGCGGGCCTGGAACGGTTCAAGAACCCGCAGAACGCCCGCGGCCTGGTCGGCCACGGCACCAAGCTGACCGACCTCTTCCTGCAGATCCGCCTCGGCGGCGACCTGGCGCTGTTCCGCGCGCTCAACCGGATGATCCTGGAGGCGGACGGCGTCGACCGCGCCTTCGTCGCCGAACACTGCCACGGTTTCGAGGAGTTCGAGGAGCAGGCCGGGAAGACGGACCGCGACGAGGTGCTCGCGGCGACCGGTCTGCCCTGGGAGCAGATCGAGGAGCTCGGCCGGCTGGTGCTGGCCTCGAAGAAGATCATCGTCTGCTGGGCGATGGGCCTCACCCAGCACAAGCACGCGGTGCCGACCATCCGCGAGGTGGTCAACTTCCTGCTGCTGCGCGGCAACGTGGGCCGCCCGGGCGCCGGGGTCTGCCCCGTGCGCGGGCACAGCAACGTCCAGGGCGACCGCACCATGGGCATCTTCGAGCGGCCCGCCAAGGCCTTCCTCGACGCGCTGGAGAACGAGTTCGGCTTCGAGCCGCCGCGCGCGCACGGCCTCGACTCGGTGGACACCATCCGCGCGATGCGCGACGGCAAGGTCAAGGTGTTCTTCGCGATGGGCGGCAACTTCGTCGCCGCGACCCCGGACACCGAGGTCACCGAGGCCGCGATGCGCCGCTGCCGGCTGACCGTCCACGTCTCCACCAAGCTCAACCGCTCGCACGTGGTGACCGGCGCCCGCGCCCTGATCCTGCCCACCCTGGGCCGCACCGACCGGGACGTCACCGCCGCCGGCGCCCAGTTCGTCAGCGTCGAGGACTCGATGGGCCAGGTCCACTCCTCGCGCGGCGGACTGCGCCCGCCCGCGCCGGGACTGCTCTCCGAGACGGCGATCGTCTGCCGCCTCGCCCGCGCCGTCCTCGGCCCGCGGGACACCCTGCCGTGGGAGGACTTCGCGACCGACTACGACACCCTGCGCGCCCGGATCGCCCGGGTGGTGCCGGGCTTCGAGGACTTCAACGAGAAGGTCCGCCGCCCCGGCGGCTTCACCCTCCCGCACGGCCCCCGGGACACCCGCACCTTCCCCACCGCCACCGGGAAGGCCAACTTCACGGTCAACCCGCTGACCGCCCCCGAGGTCCCGCCGGGCCGGCTGCTGCTGCAAACCCTGCGCTCGCACGACCAGTACAACACCACGATCTACGGCCTGGACGACCGCTACCGCGGGATCAAGGGCGGCCGCCGCGTCGTCCTGGTCAACCCGGCGGACGCCGCCGAACTCGACCTCGCCGAGGGCCGGTACGTCGACCTGGTCAGCGAGTGGACGGACGGCACCGAACGCCGCGCCCCGCACTTCCGGGTCGTCCACTACCCCGTCGCCCGCGGCGGCGCGGCGGCCTACTACCCCGAGACCAACGTGCTGGTGCCGCTCGACTCCACGGCCGACATCAGCAACACCCCGACCTCCAAGGCCGTGGTGATCCGCTTCGAGCCCGACACCGGCGCGGCCGGGTAGGGCCCTTCCCCCGGCCCGGCACGGAGGAGGCCGCCCGGCGTCCTGGGACGCGGGGCGGCCTCCTCCGTTCCGGGCCGTGCGCGGTCAGTGCAGCAGGCCGCCCAGCGGCAGCGTCGCGCTGGGGCTGCCCGGCGCGGGGGCGCTCGCCGAGCCGGTGCCGCTCGGGCTGCCGGTGCCGGAGGGCGTCCCGGTGCCGGTCGGGGTGCCCGTCGGGGTCGGGGTGGGCTTGTCGCTCGGCGTCTGGGTCGGCGTGCCCGTCGGCGTCTGGGTCGGGGTGCCGGTGGGCGTCCCGGTCGGCGTGCCCGGGTCGGTCGGCGTCTGGGTCGGGGTGCCGGTGCCGGACGGCGTTCCGGTCGGCGTGCCGGTGCCGCCCGGGGTGGGCGTGGCCGGGGTGCCGCCGGGGGCCGGCGGGGCCGGGGTCTGGTTGGCCGGGCTCGGCGCGATCGGGGTGACGGTGTCCCAGCCCTTCGGCAGGTCCGGCACCTTCCAGGCGCCGCCGGCGTCGTCGGACGCGCCGTCCGGGTCGGGGCGGACGGCGCCGAGGATCGCCATCGAGCCGACCGGCGAGACCTTGATGAACGCACCCGGCCGCGGCGCCTGGACGACGAGTCCGCCGCCGATGTACATCGCGACGTGCGAGGCGTCCTGGAAGTAGACCACCAGGTCGCCGGGCCGCAGCTGGTTCAGCGGGACGTGCGGCAGCTGCGCCCACTGCTCCTGGCTGGTGCGCGGGATCGGCTTGCCGGCGTGCAGCCAGGCCTGCGAGGTGAGGCCGGAGCAGTCGTAGGAGTCCGGGCCGGTGCCGCCCCACAGGTACGGCTTGCCGAGCTGGGCGAGCGCGAAGGCGACGGCGCCGCGGCCGGCCAGCGAGGGGGTGCGTTCGCCCTTGCCGAGGGCCCCGGAGGCGAGGAAGGCGAGCTGGGCCTCGTCGGCCTTGGCCTTCTCCAGCTGTTCGAGTTCGGTGCGCTGGGCGCCGGTGAGCGAGGAGACCAGCTGTTCGACCGAGGCGAGGTCGGCCGTGACCTTGGCCTTGGCGGCGTCCTGCTGGACGACCAGCGCCTGCGAGGTCTTGAGGGCTTCCTCGGTCTGCTTCTTCAAGCCGTCGAGCGCGTCCCGGTCGGCCTTCAGCTTGTCCAGGAACTCCGACTGCGAGCGGCTGGCCGCGGCGAGCAGTTCGGCGATGGTGACGGCCTCGTACGGGTCCTTGGAGAGCAGCAGCTCGGCGTAGGCGGAGGAGGCGCCGTTGCGGTACTGGGCGGCGGCGAGCTGGGAGGCGATGTCCGTCCCGGCGTCGACCTGCTTCTGCTGCTTGTCGAGCTTGCCCTGGAGGTCGGTGAGCGTGGTCTGCTGCTCGGTGACCTTGGCGACCGCGCCGTTGTACTGCTCGGTGGCGGCCTCGGCGCTCTGGTAGAGCCCGTGCAGCTGGTCGAGCAGCGGGCCGAGGGTGGCCTTGGCCGCGGCGAGCGGGTCGGCTCCGGGGGCGACGGCGATGCCGGCGCCCGGGTCGGGTGCGGCGTACGCGGCCTGGGCGGCGACCGGCAGCGCGAGGGCGGCGGCCGCGAGGACGGCTCCGCACCTCAGGGCGGCCCGCACCCAGGGGCGCACTCCTGACGTCTCCGTGCGCTGTGCAGCCCCGCCCATGGGTGGTCCTCCCCGCCCTTGCCCTGCCCTGCCCCGGTGGCGCCGTCCGCGGGCTCCCCGGGGACGATCCCGCAGATCCTCCCACGGGTTACTCGCCGGAAACAGGGCGCACGCGGACCAGGAGGTTAATTCTCGATTGATCCGTCGATCCGCACGGCCGTTGTGAGACAGGTCTCAGCAAACGGGGGCGAACCAGGACGTTCTCCGCTAATGTCCAGCTCAGCGCGGCCCAGGTCATCCCTCCGAAAGCTCCCGGACACCGGTGGGCCACCAGCGGAACCACGATTCCCGGCTCAGTTCACCTTCCGTTTACCCAGCAGACCTACGGTCGCGACGTCATCAACGTCCGTGCGACAACTACGACGATTGTTTGGGTATGGAACACATCTCGTTCCTGGTAGCCGTTGTGATCATCACGGCGCTCGCCTTCGACTTCACCAACGGGTTCCACGACACCGCCAACGCGTCCGCCACCGCGATCGCGACCGGGGCCCTTCGTCCGAAGGTCGCGGTCACCATCGCGGCCCTGCTGAACTTCGCAGGCGCGTTCCTGTCGGTGAAGGTCGCCACCACCATCTCCGGTGGCATCGTCAACGAGAAGGCCGGCATCCACCCCGAGGTGATCTTCGCCGCCCTGGCGGGCGCGATCCTCTGGAACCTGCTGACCTGGCTGCGCGGCCTGCCGTCCAGCTCCTCGCACGCCCTGTACGGCGGCCTGATCGGCGCCACGATCGTCGGCGTCGGGATGAACGGCGTCAACTTCGACACCGTGATCACCAAGATCATCATCCCGGCGGTCGCCTCCCCCCTGGTCGCCGGCCTCGCCTCCTGGGGCGCCACCAAGCTGGCCTACGCGATCACCCGCAAGGGCAACGGCGCCGCGACCGACAAGGGCTTCAAGACCGGCCAGATCTTCTCCTCCTCGCTGATCTCGCTGGCGCACGGCACCAACGACGCCCAGAAGACGATGGGCATCATCACCCTGACCCTGGTCTCGGTCGGCGCCCTGCCGCACGGCGCGCTGCCCCCCACCTGGGTGATCGTCTCGGCGGGCGCCGCGATCGCGCTCGGCACCTACATGGGCGGCTGGCGGATCATCCGCTCGATGGGCAAGGGCCTGGCGGACATCAAGCCGCTGCAGGGCTTCGCCTCCGAGTCGGCCGTCTCCACCGTCATCCTGACCTCCTCGCACATGGGGTTCGGCCTCTCCACCACCCAGGTCTGCACCGGCGGCATCATGGGCGCCGGCCTCGGCGGCCCGAAGCCGGAGCTGCGCTGGAGCCTGGTCCGCCGCATGGTCTACACCTGGGGCCTGACCCTGCCGGCCGCCGGCCTGGTCGCCGGCGGGGCCGCCGCGCTGGCCCGCCAGGGCGCCTGGGGCGTCGCCCTGGTCGGTGCCGTGCTGGTGGCCGGTTCGGCCACGATGTGGATGATCTCCCGCCGCCAGCCGGTCGGCGCGGACAACGTCAACGACGTCCCCGAGGTCACCCCGGTCGAGGTCGCCACCACCCCGGCCACCGCCGCCCCCACCCCCGCCTCGACCACGGTCGCGGCCTGAGCGCCGTCGATCGAGGAGCCTTCACCATGCACATCAAGTGGAACGCCCTGGCCCAGACCGCCGGCATCAGCTTCGGCGTCACCGTCGCCGTGGTCGCCGTCTTCGCCCTCGGCATCCTGGCACTGTCCCGCCGGGAGGCCGCGCTGAGCTCCCGTGAGGCGGGCGGTCAGGCGGCCGGCGGCGGCAGGCCGGCCCTGCTGGCCGGCGCGTACGCCTGCTTCGCGCTCTGCGCCTGCGCCGTGGTCTACGGCCTGGTGCTGATCGCGGCGCCGTAAGGCGTCATAGCACCGAGCAACGCCGACGGGGGCGGGGGGGTGGGGAGCAGACCCCCGCCCGGGCTGATTGTAAAAAAACACAGCCCCCAAAACAAAAAAAAAAAGGGGGTGGGGGTGGTGTGGTTGTGTGT
>NZ_JBHYGR010000005.1:153738-156875 GCF_042738155.1 Kitasatospora sp. NPDC059088
GCTCGTGTTCTGTGGCGGGCGGTGCCGGGGGCAGAGTGAAGCCCATCACCCGCCGGCCGGGGGGGGGGGGCGTTGGCCGCCACCCCCCCCCCCCCCCCGTCGGCGTTCGCGCCCGCGCGCTCCCCGTCCCCGGTCAGCTCTCCTGGGTGGTCCGCAGCGCGGTCTCCCGGATGAACAGCACGGTGACGAAGGCCAGCGCCGCGAAGGGCGCGGCCCACAGGAAGACCGTGCCGACGCCGTGGCCGAAGGCGTCGGTGACCAGCGGCAGGATCGGGGCCGGCAGCTTCGCCAGGTCCGGGATGCCGCCGCCGGAGGCCGCGGCCCCGGCCGGGATGTGCGCCGCGGCGAGGTTCTCGGCCAGGTAGTGGCCGACCTTGTTGGACATCAGCGCGCCCAGCGCGGAGACGCCCATCGCGCCGCCCATGGTGCGGAAGAAGGTGACGACGGAGCTGGCCGCGCCGAGCTCGTGCCGGGGCACCGTGTTCTGCACCGCGAGCACCAGGTTCTGGCTGGTCAGGCCGAGGCCGATGCCGGTGAGCGCCATGTAGAGGGAGAGCAGCCCGTAGTCGGTGTCGGCCCGGGCGGTGCCGAGCAGGCCGAAGCCGATCGCGAGCAGCGCGGTGCCGGCGACCAGGTAGGCCTTCCACTTGCCGTACTTGGTGATCAGCCGGCCGGCCACCGCGGAGGAGACCGCCAGGCCGATGATCATCGGCAGCGTCATCAGGCCGGCCGTCGTCGGGGACTTGTCCCGGGCCAGCTGGAAGTACTGGCTGAGGAAGGTGGTCGCGCCGTACATCCCGACGCCGACCAGCACGCTCGCGATCGCGGCCAGGGTGACGGTGCGGTACTTGAACAGCGACGGCGGGATGACCGGCTCGGCGGCGCGGCGCTCGACCACGACGGCCAGCGCGGCCAGCAGCAGGCCGCCGCCGACCATGGCCGCGGTCTGCCAGGACAGCCACGGGTAGTTGGTGCCGGCCAGCGTGATCCAGATCATCAGCAGGCTGACGGCGCCGGTGATGACCAGCGCGCCCAGGTAGTCGATCTTCGCCGGGCGCTTGACCACCGGCAGCTTGAGGGTGCGCTGCACCACCAGGATCGCGGCCAGCGCGAACGGGATGCCGACGTAGAAGCACCAGCGCCAGCCGAGCCAGGAGGTGTCGACGATGACGCCGCCGATCAGCGGGCCGCCGATGGTGGCGAGGGCGAACACCGCGCCGAAGTAGCCGCTGTACCGGCCGCGCTCGCGCGGCGGGACCATCGCGGCCAGGCAGATCTGGCCGAGCGCGACGACGCCGCCGGCGCCGATGCCCTGGAGGGCTCGGCAGGCGATCAGTTCGCCGGTGTTCTGCGAGAGCCCGGCCAGCGCGGAGGTGGCGATGTAGATCAGCAGGGCGATCTGGAGCAGCAGCTTCTTGCTGGCCAGGTCGGAGAGCTTGCCCCAGATCGGGGTGGAGGCGGTCAGCGTGAGCAGGGCCGCGGTGATCACCCAGGTGTAGGCGGACTGGCCGCCGTGCAGGTCGGTGAGGATGTGCGGCAGGGCGTTGGCGACGACGGTCGACGAGAGCACGGCCACGAACAGGCCGAGCAGCAGGCCGGACAGCGCCTCCATCACCTGCCGGTGGGTCATCGGGCGGTCGTCGTCGACGGCGGCTGCGGCTCCGGTCGAGGCCTGGGCGGTCACGGTCATCTGGGTCCTTCGCGCGGGAAAATTCGTTGCCTTAAGCAACCATACGACCGATAGTTGAGCAAGGCAACCTTCTTCAAGTCCAAGTAAAGCCCCGCCCGACGTGAGAGTTCCGCCACTCCCCCCGCGGCCCGTCGGGCCCCCGCCCCGACCCGACGCCCCGTCACCACCAGGCGTTCCTCGTCCGCCACGGCGTCGGCACCGCCCGGCGACCGTGGCCGAGAACCGGCGAGGGAGGTAGGACAAGCGAGTTAGTTCATGGTATTAAGTATCCGTTTTCCGCCGATACGCAAGGAGATGTGGATGACCGCCCCGGGGCAGGGATTCGTCGCCGAACTGAAGGGCGCGGTCACACCGCGTGCGGCACTGCTGGTGATCGGCGTGCTGCTGCTGCAGCTCGGGTTCATCACCTCGTACGTCGGGGCGCTGCACCACCCGGCCCCGCACCAGCTGTCGATCGCGGTGGTCGCCCCGCCGCAGGTCACGCCCAAGCTGGTCCAGGCCCTGGAGTCGGTGCCGGACGAGGCGGTCAAGCCGGTCACCGCGCCGGACGCCGAGACGGCGACCCAGCAGATCAAGGACCAGAAGATCTACGCCGCGCTGGTCGTGAACCCGACCGGCACCGAGGACACCCTGCTGACCGCCGGCGCCCGCGGCACCTCGGCCGCCAAGGCCGCCGAGAGCATCACCACCGCGCTGGACAAGTCCCAGGGCCGCACCGTCAAGGTCGAGGACGTCGTGCCGCTCGCCAAGGGCGACACCAACGGCCTGACCGCCTTCTACCTGGTCATCGGCTGGTGCGTCGGCGGCTACCTGGTCGCCTCCATCCTCGGCATCAGCGCCGGCTCCAAGCCGGCCAACCTCCACCGCCTGCTGATCCGCCTCGGCGTCCTCGCGCTGTACTCGGTCGGCGCCGGCCTCGGCGGCACGGTCATCGCCGGGCCGGTCCTGGACGCGATGCCCGGATCGATCCTGTCGCTGACCGCCATCGGCGCCCTGGTGGTGTTCACCGTCGGCGCCTTCACCATGGCCCTGCAGTGCCTGTTCGGCATCATCGGCATCGGCCTCGCGGTGCTGGTCTTCGTGGTGCTCGGCAACCCGAGCGCCGGCGGCGTCTACCCGGCCCCGATGATGCCGCCGTTCTGGCGGGCGATCGGCTCGCTGATCCCCAACGGCGCCGGCACCAGCGCCACCAAGTCGATCGCCTACTTCGGCTCCACCAACCTGGGCATGCCGATCCTGGTCCTGGTGGTCTGGGCGCTGGTCGGCATCGCCGTCGCCTTCCTGGCCGTCCTGCGCACCCCGCGCGAGGCCGGGCGCGAGCTCGACGCCGAGGCCCCCGCCGCGGCCTGAGCCGCCGCTCCTCCGCGTACCACCGGGCCCCGCGCCGCGATCGCGGCGCGGGGCCCCGGGCGCGCCGGCGGGGGCCGGCCAGAGCCGCCCGGGAGCG
>NZ_JBHYGR010000005.1:156885-158992 GCF_042738155.1 Kitasatospora sp. NPDC059088
CCGGGGCGCCACCCGCGCCTCCCCGCGCCGGCGGCGCGCCCGGGCCCCGCGGGCGCCCCGCCCCCGCCCCCCCCCGGTCCGCTCCTGCGGGTCCGTGCCTCAGCCGCCCGTGAGCGGCCCCGGGTCGGCGACGATCGCGCGCACCACGCCCACCGCCGCCCCCAGCAGCGGCCCGCGCCGGCCGAGCCGGGACACCGTCAGCCGGTCCTGCGCCCAGGGCCGGACCGTCACCCGGGCCGCCAGCTCGTGCCGCATCGCCGGCAGCAGCCAGGGCGCCAGCCGGGCGTAGCCGCCGCCCAGCACCACCTCGGCCGGGTCCAGCAGGTTGACCGCCCCGGCGGCGGCGATGCCGAGCGCGGCACCGGCCCCGGCCAGCGCCGCCCGGACCGGCTCGTCCCCGGCGCCGGCGCGTTCGGCGAGCAGCGTCACCCAGTCCCCGCGCACCCCGGCCAGCCCCGCCGCCCGCAGCACCGCCGCCTCGCCCGCGTACTGCTCCAGGCAGCCGTGCGACCCGCAGGCGCAGCGCCGCCCCTCCGGGTGGACGGGCACGTGGCCCAGCTCGCCCGCGTAGCCGCGCGCCCCGCGCAGCAGCCGGCCGCCGACCACCACGGCGGCGCCGACGCCGGCCTCGGCGGAGACGTAGAGGAAGTCCTCCGGGCCCTCGCCCAGCCAGCGTTCGGCCAGGCCGCCGAGGTTGGCCTCGTTGTCCGCGTCGACCGGCAGCTCGGCCAGGCCGTCGCCGACCACGCGCAGCGCCGGGCGCAGTTCGGCGGCCAGCGGGACGTCCTGCCAGCCGAGGTTGGCGGCCCGCTGGAGCACCCCGCCGCTGCCGACCAGCCCGGGCACGGCCAGGGTCAGCCCGGCCGGGCGCAGGCCGGACTCGGCGACGGCCGAGCGCACCAGCCGGGCCAGGTCGGCCATCACCGCGGCGGGTTCCCGGCCGTGGTTGGCGCTCTCCTCGCGCCGCCAGGCCCGGACCTCGCCGCGCAGGTCGACCACGCAGACGCCGAGGTGGCGGACCCCGATCTCGGCGCCGAGGCCGCCGGGCCCGAGCGGGTTGAGGCCGAGCGCGGTACCGGGGCGGCCGACCTTGCCGCTGGGGGCGGCCGGGCCCTCCTCGACGACCAGGCCGGCCGAGATCAGCTGTTCGGCGAGCGAGGAGACCGCGGCCCTGGTCAGCCCGGTTCCGGCGGCCACCTCGGCGCGCGAGCGGGGGCCGCGCGCGATCAGGCCGAGCACCAGGGCCAGGTTGGCCCGGCGCATCCCCTGCTGACTGGCGGGCCCGGTCCGGACGCCGTCCGGCTCCCCGCGCATAACCTCACCTCACGGTCGTAGGGCGTGTCTTGTGGATCTTGTCGGATGGGCCGCGGCGTCGGGGTGCGTGCATCGCAAGGCGGAGGAGGGAGGCGATGCGGAGCATCGGGCGACCGACGACAACGCGGCGAGGTGCGTGCCCTGGCGTCGCGGACCCGGCAGGGATCCGCAAGACACGCCCTATGGCACATCCCGTGGCATCTCGGGTGCAGCGTAACCGGGTTCCGGCTCCGCGTGCGCCCGGGCGGCGGGGCTGGTGAAGACCCAGCGCCGCATCGCCCAGAAGCGGAACAGCATGGCGACGAAGGTGCCGACCACCATCCCGCTGAGGAAGTCGGCGACCTCCTGCTGGAACGGGTCGACGTACGGTTCGCGCAGGTCGAGGGCGTACCGGGAGAGCGCCAGCGGGATGTCGTTGACGCCGATCGCCACCGCGCTGACCAGGAAGAACAGCAGGGCCTCCGGTCGGCGCCCGTCCGTCCGGAAGGCCCAGCGGCGGTTGAGCACGTAGGAGACGACGGTGGCGATCACCGTCGCCACCGTCAGGGCCACCACCGGCTGGTGCTGCAGGACGGTGAACTTGAGCTCGACGTCGATCACCGTGGTGAGGACGAAGCAGCCGCTGCCGACCGTCAGGAACTTCACCAGCCGGCGGTGCCGCACCAGGAACGGCCGCAGCCGCGCCGGCACCCGGGCCAGGACGCGCTGCGTGGGGGACGGCATCTCCGCAGTGTGGCACGCGGCGGGGGGGGGCGGGGGGGCGGGCCGACGGCCCCCCCCCCCCGCCCCCCCA
>NZ_JBHYGR010000006.1:0-924 GCF_042738155.1 Kitasatospora sp. NPDC059088
CCACCCGCCACCCCGCGCGCGCGCGGCGCCGGGGGCGCTGCCCCCCGCCGCCCCCCCGCCGCGCGCCGCGCCGGCGGCCCGGCCGCGGGCCCCCGGACCCTGCGGCGGTCACGGGCCGTGTCATATCAGGCGGTGCGCCCGGAGATCGGCCACGTACTTGGTGATCAGCTCCGGTGACAGGTGGGGGATGTCGTCGCCGTCGTCGAGGGCCGCGGCCCGTACGGCCGCGCGGAACCGGTCCGCCGGCAGGGCGGATCCGGCGAGTGGCTGTTCCGGCTCGGTGAAGGCGTGCAGCAGCGGGAGCAGCGAATGCCGGCGCCGGCGGTCGGGCAGGCCGCGCAGGGCGGACTCGAAGCGGTCGATCCACTCGGCGTGGTCCTGGACGCGGGTCAGGGGATGTCCGGCTGCCAGCAGCCAGTCGACGACCGTGTCGAGTGAGATGCCGTCGTCGTGCGGGTTGACCACGTTGTACGTCCGGTAGCCCTCCCGTGCGTCGTCACCGAGCGAGGTGACGGCCCGCGCGGTGAAGTCCACCGGGAGCGCGTCGAAGTGCCCGCGCACGGCGCCGCTGCCCGGGGCGTAGAAGCTGCCGGGTGCGATGCCGGTCGCCAGCAGGCTCAGCACGAGGCGGGTGAAGACGTCCGGGACGTTGAGCTGACCGCGGTAGCGCGGGTGCGCGAGGATCATGTTCGAGCGGAAGACGGCGACCGGCAGACCGAAGGCCTCGTGCGCCTCGCGCAGCAGCACCTCGCCGGCCCATTTGCCGGCCGCGTAGCCGTCGGCGTAGTCGCCGTCGAGCTCGCGTGCCCCGCCGGCGGTCCGGATGTCCGCCGACTCGTCGGGGGGGGGCGCCGGGCCGCCAACAGAACACTCCCACCCACGCGTTAAGAAGAAGTATGTTAGTGTTATGGGAACTCGCCGGGG
>NZ_JBHYGR010000006.1:934-17232 GCF_042738155.1 Kitasatospora sp. NPDC059088
TTTGCCCGCCCGGGGCGCCGCCGGCGTGGCCCCCGCCCCCCGGGCGCCCCCCCCCGGCGGCCCGGCCGCCCCCCCCCGGGGCGCCGCCCGCCGCGTTCCCGAAGACGACGGCGACCGTCGACAGGTAGGTGAACTGCTTGATCCGGGAGGTGACCGCGAGCCTGATCAGTTCGGCCGTTCCCAGCACGTTGGGGCCGAACAGCTGGCCGTAGGACAGGACGTGGTTGACCAGTGCCGCCGGGTGGACGATCAGGTCCACGGTGTCGGCCAGCCGCTGCCAGGTCTCCTCGTCGAGCCCGAGGCCCGGTTCCCCGATGTCGCCGGCGACCACCTGGAGGTGCCGGGCGGCGGACTTCCGGTAGCGCTCCACGAGGTCCGGGTCGCCGCTGTCGAAGGCCGCGTCGAGCCGTGCCCGGGCCGCCTCGGCGGAGGAGCCGCGGACCACGCACACCAGCGTGCCACCGCGCTCCGCCACCCGCTCCAGCCACTCCAGGCACAGGAATCGGCCCAGGTAGCCGCTGGCGCCGGTCAGCAGGACGGTCCGGGCCGCGGGCAGCGGGCCGGCCGGCCTCAGCCGTCCGGCCTGCTCGACGGTCCGCGCGTCGAGGAACGCGTCCAGCCGCAGCCGGGCCGCGTCGAGCCGCGTCGCGTCCGGGCCGTGGACACTGTCGACGGTGGGACGGCGGTGCTCCGCCGCGAGTGCCCGCTCGATGTGGTCGGCCACCCGTTGCAGCGAGTTGACCGGGTTGATGATCACGTCGACAGGGACGTCGACGTGGAAGGCCTCCTTCATCAGCTGGGAGAACGACAGCGCCGTGAGGCTGTCACCGCCGAGTTCGAGGAAGCGGGTGCCGGGCCCCACGACCCCGTCCTCCACCCCCAGGAGCGCCTGCGCGGCCCGGAGCACGGTCGCCGGCACCGGCTGGTCGGTGGCGGTCCGGCGCAGCGTCCGGAGTTCCTCGGCCTCCCGGTCGGACAGCCGGGTGTACAGCGCTTCGAGACGCTCGCCGTACCGTTGCGTCAGGGCCGGCCGCAACGGCTTGCGCACCCCGGAGAGCAGCCCGTTCTGCTGGGTGAACGGCTCGGTCTCGACGAGCAGGTCCCGTGGGATCTGGTAGGAGTTCAGCCCCGCCTCGGCGGCGAGCTGCTGCAGGGACGCCCGCAGGACCGGCCTCAGTCGCCGGACGTCCCCGTCGACGCGGTCGAGGGCGTCCTGCGTCGGCACGACCACCGCGAGCAGGTAGGCGCGGGCGCCGCTGCCGTACAGGAAGATCTGCCGGACGAGCGGGCTGCCGTCGTAGAGCGTCTCCAGGCGGGAGAGGGCGACGAATTCGCCCTGGGAGAGCTTGACGACGTTCGAGCGGCGGTCGACGTACCGCAGTTCGTCGGGGCCGACGCGGGCCATGATGTCGCCCGTGCGGTAGAAGCCGTCCTCGTCGAAGACCTCGGCGGTGGCGTCCGGACGCCGGAAGTACCCGGGGACGAGCCGGTCGGACCTGATCAGCAGCTCGCCCCTGGGGTACGGCGAGTCGGTGCCGAAGTACCCCAGTTCGGGTACGTCGACCAGCTTGTGGTCGGTCACCGGCGGGCGCTGCACCCGGCCGTCGAGGGAGATGATCCCGCCTTCCGTCGACCCGTAGCCGTCGAGCAGCCTGACGTGGAAGCAGTCCTCGATGAAGGCCGTCGTCCCCTCGCTCGGCGGGGCCGAGCCGCTGACGGCCCGCAGGAGGCGGCCGCCCATGACCTTCTCCCGCAGCTCCTCCTTCACCTGCTCGGCCGCATCGCCACCGGTCCCGGCCCGGCGGGACGACTGCGCCCGGTAGTGCTGGAGCAGCAGGTCGCAGATGCGGGGCACCATGACGATCTCGGTGGGACGGACCAGGGAGAGGTCCTCCAGGAGGGTCGACAGGTCGTTGGACGCCGCGAAACAGGCCAGGCCCCCCTTGGCGAGCGTCCCGAACAGCACTCCCCTGCCGATCATGTGGCTCAACGGCAGGTAGTTGAGCGTGATGGCGGGCCGCGCCGCCCGGTCGGGCAGGAAGTCGACCCAGAACTGCCGGACCAGGCGCTCGGTGTACATGGCGCCCTTGGGGGTGCCGGTACTTCCCGAGGTGTAGATCAGCGCGCCCAGCGCGTCGGCCGCCGACCCGTCGGGAACCCGCCGGAGCGACGGCAGTGCCCTTCCCCGCCGGACGACCGACGCCAGCGGGTCCAGGGCCACTGCGCGGCCCAGCGCCGCGAGCCGGGCGGACGCGGACTCCAGCTTCTCCTGGTGGGCGGTGACCCCGGGCCGGTGGCCGATGACGACGATCCTGCCCAGCGAGGGGGCGTTCGCCGCGACGTCGAGCGCGACGTCCAGCTGGTCGACGTCCACCACGAGCAGGCGCGGTCCGGCCTGTTCGACGATGGGGGCCAGCTGGGCCGCCGGAGCGCCCGACGGCAGGGGGACGGACACCGCGCCGGAGCGGACGCAGGCCAGGTCCGCCACGGTGTACTCGGCGCTCGCGGGCCCGAGGAGGGCGACGAAGTCGCCGGGGCCCAGCGCCTGTTCGGGGTGGTGGCGCCACTCGGCGGCCACCGCGCCGACCCGCTCCCAGAGTTCGCGGTAGGTGAGCGTGTCGAACCGCGGCAGAAGGCGCAGTGTCGTGCGGCCCGTCTCCGGGTCGGTGACCTGCTCGGTGGCACGTTCGCCCAGGGCGGGGCGGTCGGCGTACGCCTCCATCACGGTGGCCACGAGGTCGGCGAGCGGCAGGTCGGGGCGCCGGATCGCCTCGGTGACGGCGTCCGGGGCGCGGCGTCGCGGAACTGGGCGTCGGTCGCGTACAGGTGGGTGCTTCGTCGGTCGGTACGGGCGTCGAGTTCGTCGGCGGGGAGGTGGGAACGGGACACGGATGATCTCCTTGGCAGCCGGGAGAGCCTGTTCAGGCGTGCGGTGCGGAGTGCCGGGGCACCGGGGTCGGCCGCGGGCTCACCGGCCCTCGGCCGCGCGTGCGTCGGCGGCCCCGTGGTCGTGGGCGAGCCGGACGATCGCGGCCGCGGCGCCACGAGCGCCGCCCGCGTCCCGGGCCTCGATCGCGTCGACGAGCCGCCGGTGCAGGCCGGCGTGCTCCTCGGCGTGGGCCGTGTCCCAGGACAGGCCCCCCAGGTGCGAGGTGAGCGCCGTGCCGAGGTGGTCGTACACCTCGATCAGCAGGTCGTTCCCGCTCGCCCGGACGACGGACCGGTGGAAGAGCGCGTCGACGTCGGTGGCCGCGGCCGCGTCCTCGCCGGCGACGGCCGCTTCGGCGTCGGCCAGCAGCTCCCGCAGCTGCCGCACCTGCTCCTCACTGCGGCGCAGGGCCGCGGCGCCCGAGGCGTACTCCTCCAGGACGGTCCGCAACTCCAGCACGTCGTCCCGCTTCGCGGAGCCTGCCCGCCGCACCAGGACCGACTGGAGCTCGCTGGAGGAGCGGACGTAGGTGCCGTCACCTGCCCTGGGTTCCAGCAGGCCGAGGTGTACCAGGGCACCGATCGCCTCCCGCAGTGTGCTGCGTCCGACCCCGAGCTCCTCCATGAGGACCTGCTCCGGCGGGATCCGCGTCCCGACCGGCCAGCCCCCTGCCTCGATGTGCGAGCGGAGGCTCGCCACGAGCTGGGCGGAGAGGCTGGCCGTTCGCCGTGGTGCGCTGATGGGTTTCATGGAAGCACCATATACAAACATCAGACATTTGAACATCGTCCTCGAACCTGCCTGCTGAAGCGTCAACCGCTGCACGCATGCGCCGTTGTGTCTCGGCAGCCGGGAAACCACGCCCGCGTCCTGGTCCAGACCGCCCGCGACCCCGGCATCCGCGTGCGCGACATCGCCTCCTGCCGCCTGCTCACCGAACGCGCCGTCCAGCGCATCATCACCGACCTGGAACAGGCCGGGTACCTCAGCCACGAACGCCAGGGCCGCGCCAACCACTACCGCGTCACCGCGAGCAAGCAGCTGCGTCACCCCGCCGATGCGGGCCCGACGGTCTCCGAACTCCTCGCCACGCTCCTGCGCTCGACCGCCGACGGACACCGGGACCCGGCGCCCACCGCGCTGGAGTCACCCCGGCCCTGACGGACCTGAGGCCTTGCCCTGCGCTCCTGCCGCCGGGCAGCTGGTCCTGGCTGTCGCGGGCGGTCAGGGTGCCCGGGTGCCGGCCGCCGGCGGTGCGCTCGCCCGACCGCGCTCGGCCTCGTTGCGCTCCTCGTGCTCCCTGGCCTCCTTGGCCTCCTCCTGCTCCTTGGCCTCCTCCGCTTTCGCCCGGACGTCCGCCGGCGTCGGCGCCGTGATGTTCCGCTGTTCCGCGGACCGCTCCCGCGTCTGCTCGTCGTTCGACATGGTTCATCTCCTCCTCTGCACGGTTCCCCCCTCGACCCGGCGTCTCCCCGGGCGGCCGGGACACAAACCGGGGGCGCAGGCGTCCGAAAGGCACTGTCCTCCTCGCCGACACGCGCACCTCGGCGTCACCCGGCGGGCAGCCGCAGCTCGCACCAGACCGTCTTGCCCGGCCCCGTCGGGCGCCACCCCCAGCGGAGTGAGAGCCGGTCCAGCAGGAACAGCCCGAGGCCGCCCTGGTCGCCCGCCCGGTGCGTTGACCGGGGCGATGGCGGCCACGGGCTGGCGTCACTGACCTCGATCCGCAGCCGCCCACCGGCGCGGATCAGGAGCAGCGCCCGCGATCCGCCGGTGTGCCGTAGGGCGTTGCCGACGAGCTCCGAGACCAGCAGGACGGCATCGGCCACCGCCCTCGGATCGGCGGTGTCGGCGAGGAAGTCACCGGTGAAGGCGCGGGCCTCGGCAGCGGTGCCCGGTTCTCCTGGGCATCGGGTGAGTGCCAGGTAACGCCGACGGGTCTGCGGCTCGCCCGGCGGGGCTTCTTCCCCCAGGAGCTGTGCCCGGCTGCGTCCAGCGAGGCCCCGGAGACACCCGGGTCGGTGTCGGCGAACGGCCGGTCGTGCTCGGCCATCGCATGACTGCCCCACCCGACATACGACTTTCCAGTCATGTTTAGCCCGGTTTACTACCTTTTGCGCGGGTAGACGCCTGGGCGGTGCACCGGCCGCCCATTCGACGACGAACGGGCGCGGGCCGGCACACGCGCTCGCCCACCGAGCGTGTCCACTCCTTCCGACGAGGGCGAAGCCATGACGATTCCGACGCCGCCGGATCCGGACACCGAACCGATCCCGCATCCCGCTCCGGTGCCCCGACCGGGCGAGGACCCCGACCCGCCGTCACCGCCGATCCCGCCGTTCCCGCGGCCCGAGCCGTACCCGGACCCCGATCCGGCACCGCCGCCGGTACCGCACCCCGGCCGGTAGCACGGGCCGACGGCGTCGGAGGACCGGGGTCGTCATCGGAGACCGGGGTCGTCAGAGGGGGCGGCGGACGTGGCGGTCGAGCGGGGAGCGCACCTCCAGCCAGACCTGCTTCCCACCGTCCTCGGGCACACATCCCCAGGCCCCGGCCAGCCGGTCGACGACCCGCAGCCCGTGACCGCCCGGCCGCCCCGGCTCGGCGGCGCGCCGCAGCCGCGGGGGCACCGGACTGGCGTCCGTGACCTCCACCCGCAGCCGGGCCCCGTCCCAGTGCAGCCGCAGTTCGCGCGGGCCTCCCGGCGCGTGCAGGCAGGCGTTGGTCACCAGCTCCGAGACCATCAGCAGGACGTCCTCGGTGACGGCCGACTGCTCGTCGTCGGCGGCGGGCAACCAGCGCCAGGACCGCAACGCGTCCCGGCTGAACTCACGGCTGCGCCGCACCGCGCCGTCGACCCCGCTGAACGCCATCCGTCTGGTGCGCTCGCGGCCCGGTGACGGACCCTGCCCGGGGAGGACCATCACGTCCCCTCACACCGGACCGGTCGGCGGAGCGGTGCCGGGCGCCTCCGGCAGGTCCGGCGGGTCCGGCAGGTCCGCCGATCCGAGCGCCGACCGGACGTCCGGGTGGATCCGCAGCACGCTGTCGGCTCCCGTGATCGCGAACAGCCGCGCCACCATCGGGCGCAATCCCGCGAGTTCCAGGCGCAGCCCGGCCTCCTCCCGCTCGATGCGGGCACGCAACAGGAGGTTGAGCCCGGTCGAATCACAGAACCGCAGGTCCGCCAGGTCGACCACGACCCGGTCGATGCCGTCGCCCACCGGGCGGGCGAGCACGGCACGCAGTTCGCCCGCCGTGTCGTGGTCCAGTTCCCCCGCCACGCCGACGACGAGGACCGCCCCCCGGCGGTCCACCGTCACCCGCAGCTCGCCCCCGTCCCCCTCGGCCGTGGTGGAATCCTCGGCTGGCCGTGGCATGGCACGCTCCCTGACCGGTCGGGACGGCGATGTGCCGTCCCGCCCATCATGCCGCGCACCACGGTCGGCCGCGCGAACGACCGGGGCCCACGGGGTCGCCCCCGATGTGACCTGGAGTACCGCCCGCTCGTCGTCCATGCCCCGCGTCTGCCCGACCCCCTCACGGCTACACGCACCGACGGGCAGGAGGCCGAGGCGCTCAGCACGGCACGCCGGGGTGCTCCGGGTGTGAAACCGGTCCGCCCGGGCAGACGCAGCGCGGGGCGCACCCCGCCCCCGTACGAGAGGAGCGCACACGATGGGTACCGAGAACAAGCTGCGCAACGCGGCGGAGAAGGCCCACGGCAAGGCCAAGGAAGCCGTCGGCAAGGCCACGGGCGACCGCACCGTCGAGGCCGAGGGCCGCGGCAAGCAGATCAAGAGCGACCTCAAGCAGGCCGTCGAGAAGGTCAAGGACGCCGGGAAGCACTGACCCCGACACCCGGCACCCGGCGGCCGCCCCGCGCGGCCGCCGGCCCGGTGCCGCGGTCAGTCCTGAACGACCTGGTAGATGCCGTAGACGACACCGGGCACATGGCCGCAGAGCTGGAGCAGGAACGCCCACAGCACCTTCATGCTCGGGCCGTCCTTGATGAGCACCGCCAGCCACGGCAGCACCAGGCACAGGAGCACGAGCAGAACCTTCACCATGATCTTTCCTCGCTTCCCGTCCGCCGGTGCGAACGCGTATCGGAGCGGCTGCCCACCCCCCGCAGCGGCAAACTGCGGCCGTGGGGGGCGCGCGGGGGGGGGGCGGCCCCCCCCCCCCCCCCGCGCAAAGCGGGGCCGCCGGCCCCCGGGGGGCCCCCCGCGGCGACCGCAGCACTCACCGCACGCGTGGGATCGCAGGCCAGGGGTACGCGCCGGGGCACCGCACACCGGAGGAGGAACCATGCCTGCGGGTTCGAACAAGAAGCGTGAACGCCAGTACGAGCACATCAAGGACAGCGCGCTGGAGCGCGGGGAGAGCGGGAAGCGGGCCGAGGAGATCGCGGCCCGGACCGTGAACAAGGAACGGGCCCGGCACGGCGAGTCGAAGACGGCCAGCCGCTCCTCCCTCCACGACATCTCGTCCTCCCGGCGCGGTGGACTGCGTTCGCACTCCGGCTCCCAGGGGCCGACGAAGGAGCAGCTGTACAACGAGGCCAGGCAGCGCAACATCCACGGCCGTTCGACGATGAACAAGAAGGAACTGGCCAGCGCCCTGGGCCGCTGACCGGTCCTCAGGAACCGGCGGAGCGGTCGGCGCCGAGAGGCGTCGGCCGCCGAGATCTGTTCACCCGGCCCGGCAGGCGGTGTTGCTCCGCCACCGGCCGACCGTGGTCGGAGCGTCGGCAGACCCGGGGCCACGGCCTGCCGGGTTCGGCTCACCCGATCGCCGGCCGGCCACCAGGCGGTGACCTGAGGAGCGCCGCCCGGGCCGGACCGTCCGGCGGCGGGCTGCCTCCCGCAGACGTAGGTTGCGGGCATGACCAGTGACGAGACGACGGTCCCGGCCGTAGGGGTGCGCCCGCTGGGCGAGGTGTTCGACGCGATCGAGACGGCGAACCGGCGCCCGCAGCCGTGGACCGGTTTCGAACACGGCGTCCTCGGGGCCTACCGGTGGGCCGCCGGGGCGCAGGTCGCGGCACCGGTCACGGCCGCCGCTGCGCTCGGTGCCGCGGGGCCGTGCCGGGCGCAGCTGCTGGCGGAGTGCCAGGCCGCCTCGGTCCGTCTGCGCGAAGCCCTGGCTGCGGGCACGGACGGCGCGGGCGTCCTCGGCGCCTACCAGGCGCTGGCGTGGCTGTGCGGCCACCACGACGACCGTCCCTGACCGCTGCCGCTTCGCTTTCGGAAAGGTGCCGACATCGTACCCAGCTCGAACAGACCACTCCGGTGGAGGAGCCCTCGTTCCCGACCTGCTCCTCCGGTGGGCCTGGGGTCCGACGGCGTGAAGGACACCGGCAGCTCTGGCCACCGGCGAGCGGGAGCGCTCGAGCCGCCCGGGAGGCAGCTGAGGGCCGACGCACATAGGTTGCTCGCATGACAACAGACGAGGCGACGATCCCCGCGGTGGGGGCGCGTGGCCTGGACGAGGTATTCGAAGTGACCAAGGCGGCCAACCGGCACCCCTCGCCCCGCACCGATTTCGAGCACGGAGTGCTGGCGTCCTACCAGTGGGCCACCGGTGTCCAGACCGAAGCCCCCGTGACCGAATTCGCGTCGCCCGGGACCGGGGGGCCTTGCCGTGAGCAGCTCTTCGCCGAATGCCGCAGCACCGCCGTGAGACTGCGCGCCGCCCTGAACGACGGTGCCGACGCCGGCTACGCCCTCGGCGCCTACCAGGCACTGGCCTGGCTCTGCGGCCACCACGACGACCATCCGTGACCCGGCAGGGTCCCTGCGGCGACGCGCACGCAGGCACGTGGCGCTGCGTCCCACGGACGGCGGACCGGCTTCACCAAACGCGGCCATGGCCCGGGAATCCGCAGGAAGGAGCAGAGGCGTGGGTCAATTCGAGGCGTTCAGCGCCCTGTTGGACTATTCGGTCTATGTCGTCACCGCGGCGGTCGGTGAGGATCGCGCGGGGTGCCTGGTCGGCTTCGCCGGCCAGAACTCGCTGCACCCACCGCGTTTCACCGTGTGGATCTCCAAGGCGAACCGTACCTACGCCGTCGCGTCACGGTCACGGGTGCTGGTGGTCCACTTGCTCCCCGCACACCGCCACGACCTCGCCGAGCTCTTCGGTGCTCGCACCGGTGACCGGATCGACAAGTTCGCGGCCACCGCGTGGGAGCCCGGTCCGGGCGGAGTCCCGGTCCTGACCGGCGCCATGGCCTGGTTCGCCGGCCACGTCCTCGACCGGGCCGACTGGGGCGACCACGTGGGATTCCTCCTCGCCCCGTTCGACACCACGACCACGTCGCACTCCAGCGGTGGGCCGCTGACCTTGCACGACGTGAAGGACATCAACGCCGGACACCCGGCGTAACCGGGCAGACCGCCTGGGGTGAGGTGGGACGGGGCGGGCTGGTGACGACTCCCCGAACAGCTCTCGGCGGCGGGAAAACCGGCTCTTCCCCACCCTGGGCTCCGTGCTCCGGCCCCGGAGCTGCGCCGCTGCTCGCGGCGCGTGCGCCAAGCCGCCTCGGCGGCTCCAACCGGGCCGGTCCGGGGACCTCCGCCCGGCACGGGCATTCCCTGACCGGCGAGCATGGCCGGCACGCCGCCCGTGGGCCGTTTGACGCCGGGCACGGCGGCAACCCGCAGGAGTATGACGTACCTAGGAGAAACCGTACCGACCGTCCCGCAGCCCCGTTCGGCCGGCGACCGGCCGGACGGCGCGGACGGCACCGGCCCGTGGTTGTACAGCCGCAGCGGCCCCTCCGGGGCTGACGGACCGACTGGTGCCGTGCTGTTCGGCCGGGACGGCACCCTCCTCCAGGATGTGTCCTGCAACGGCGATCCCGCCCTCGTCCTCCCCATGGCGGGCGTACGAGGCACCCTGACGGCCCTACGCGGGGCGGGCCTCGCCATCGGCGTGCTGACCAACCAGCCGGGCGTCGCCCGTGGCCTGATCGGACGCGCGGAGGTCGAGGCCGTCCAGGCTCGTGCCGAGCTACTTCTCGGCCCCTTCGACGTGTGGGCGGTCTGCCCCCACGGCAGGCACGACGGCTGCTCGTGCCACATGCCCTCGCCCGCTCTGGTCTCCGCCAGCTGCCGGGCCCTCGGTCTGCCGCCCGCCCGGGTGACGGTGATCGGCTCCGGCGACGCCGTGATCGCCGCTGCCCTGGATGCCGGCGCCCGCGCGATCCGCGTCCCCGAGGCCGCGGCACGGATCACGGTGCCCTGCCCGCCCTGCACGCTGACCGTCTGCCGGGCCGCCGCCGGCCCGGTCCAGGCCGCCGACCTCCTGCTGCACCGCTGAACACCCCACCGCCGGAGCGTGGGGAACGCGCGATGAGCATCACCCCCGGAGGCTCCGAGCCCCGGAACCCAGGTCCCCCGGCCTCGGAGCGACACCCCACCGACGTCGAGAAGTCCGTGCACCGGTTGCCCTGCCGCTGAGCCCATGAGCCCCGCAGGCCCGGTGGCCCCACCCGGCGCCGACCGGGAGCGTCAGCCCCGATCGGCGGCCGCGGCCCGCACCTTGAGCGCCGCGTCGATCCCCCGCACGAACTGGTCGAGGTCGTCCGGCGTGCGGGAGGTGATGAGACGCCAGCCGTTCGTGTCGTCCGTGACGAGCGCGGCGTCCGTCCAGTCGGCGCCGGCGTTGGCGAGGTCGGTGCGCAGCGACGGGTAGGAGGTGAGCTCCTTTCCGTACACCACGCCGGCCTCGACCAGCACCCACGGACCGTGGCAGATCGCGGCGACCGGGCGGCCGGAGGTGGTGAAGGCGAGGACGAGGTCGACGGCTTTCCGGTGCGTCCGGAGGGCGTCAGCGTTGAGGGTGCCGCCCGGGACGAGGAGCAGGTCGTAGGCGTCCGCGTCCACGTCGTCGAGGGTGTGCGTCGGTTCCACCGTCTCGCCGCGCTTCTCGTCCCCGACGAGGGTGCGGATGTCGTCCCGGCTCGGGGCGGCGATGTCGACGTGGACGCCGTCGTCACGCAGGTGCCGTACCGGGACGAGGAGTTCGTCCTGTTCGACACCGTGGTTGGTCACGATCGCGAGGACCTTGGTGTGGTTGTTCACGGCTGCCTCCTGTGGCCTCTTCCGGGCCCGGGCCGTCGTCGCCCGGGCCCCCGGACCGCTGCGGGTACCCGGTCTCCGGGCCCCCACCCGGGATTCGCCGGGCCAGGTTCGGGTAGCCGCGCGGCAGCGGCGAACCCCGGCGTCCGCCCCGAGGACCAGGAGGAAGCGGTGAGTGTGAGACGAAGCTCGTGGGCCATAGCGATGCGCGGCCGGCACGGACACGAACGCACGGATCCCGACGGAGCGAGGCCGTTCCCGCCCTCCGTCGTCCGTCCGCACTCCAGGCGGTCCGCCACGGTCGCGGACGCACCGGCGGTCGACCGCCGGAACCCGGACGTTCCGCAGGGGCCGGCCCCGGAACCGGAGCCGCCGACCGCCGACGCCGTCGCACCGTGAGGCCGACCCCGCCCACCACCGGAGCCCCGGGGGCTCCGCCGTGCCGCCGCGTCTCCCTGTCGTGCCGTCAGTCCTCGCCGGGGTCGCCGTAGCGGGCCCGCCACTCGCGCGCCCTGGCGTTGTGCCACTCGACGCCCTGGGCGGCCTGCTGGATCGAAAGACCGCTGAGCTCGGCGACCGTGCTGAGCGGGACGGGCTCGCCGTCGCACTCTGCGAGCGCGCGGCAGACCTTGCCGGCCCACAGCTCCTCCGGCACGAACGGGCGCTTGCGGTACTGCGCGATCAGATCAGCCAGGTGGTTGACGGTGCAGGCGGTCAGCGCCCGTTTGCCGTCCAGGCTCTGGTCGCTGACGTGCAGCGCGGAGGAATCCGGCACGAGCACGCCGAGCAGGTCGCCCTCGTCGACGGCCCGGCCGCAGAGGTCGCAGAGGTCGAGTGTTCCGGGGATGCCGTCGGACTGGTCGTCCGCTGGGGGGCCGATGTCCTCCATGCGGCGCGCCTACCCGCCGGGTCACAAACCAACCACCTGCCCGAGCAGCGGGGGACGTCGCACCCGGTGACGCCGCAGAACGGTCGCAGCGGTCAGTCGGTGAGCACGGCGGCAGGGTCGATCCGCCCCTCCACGAGGGCGCGGGCCGCGTCGGCGACGCCGGTGCCGCTGCGGCGGGCGTGGTCCCGGAGCGCGTCGAAGGCGCCGTCCATGTCGAGGCCGCCGGCCTCCGCGAGGACGCCCTTGGCCCGCTCGATGGCAGCGCGGTCCGCCGGCGAGGCGCTGATCTCCTCGGCGGCGGTCTGCTCCCGCCCGTAGCGGCGCTGGAGCAGCGCGATCACGGCCAGGTCGGCCAGCGGCTTCAGAACGTCCGGGCCGTCCTCGCCGGGCTCGGTCCCGGGGTGGACGTCGAAGACGTTGAGCGCGCCGACGACCCTGCCGTCCAGGCGCAGCGGCACCGCGCGAACCGAGCGGAACCCGAGGTCGAGGGCGCGCGGCACGAAGCGGGGCCAGCGGGCCCCGGCCCGGTCGAGGTCCCGGACGACGACCTGTTCGCCGGTGCGGTGGCAGTCCAGGCAGGGCCCCTCGCCGATGGCGATCTGCAGGGCCTCCAGGCGGCGGACCCGGTCGTTGGAGTAGGCGATGTCGCGCAGCTCGCCACGGCGGTCCGCGACGACGAGACCGGTGCCCGCCGTCCCGCTGAGCGCCGTGCACACTTCGGTGAGCCGGTGCAGGAACTCGACGGTGTCGTAGCCGGGACCGATCAGCGATTCGGTGAGCCCGGCGAACGCCTCGTTCACGCGGGCCTCGCGCGTCATGACCGCCTCCACTTCCCTTCGGGGCCAGGCTACGCCCGCGCCGGGCCGTCGGTCATCCGTCATCGGTCCTCCTCGGTGAACCGCAGCCGTCGCTCCACGACGTCGTGCGCAACCTCGTCGATCTCGCGGTCGTGGGCGAAGGCGTGGGCGCGTAGCCGGTCGAGGACCTCCTCGGCAGGTGCCCCCAGCTGCACCATGATCATGCCGACCGCCTGGTCCACCTCGACGCCGTTCAGCGGCGGGTCGTCGAGCCACGGCTGGACGGGCACCTCGCCCGAGGGCGTCATGAAGGAGCCGACGATGGCGAGGGTCACGCTGGTGGCGGCGACCTGGATGTCGGCGACCTCACCGGCCGCCGGGAGCCCGGGGGTGGCGCGGTACAGGCTGAGCACGCCGATGCCGGAGGACCCGAGGTGGAGCGGCGAGGCGTAGACGCTGCGAAGGCCCCGGTGGTCGACGACGGCGGTCGAGGCGAGGTCCGTCACCAGGACCGGCCAGCGCACCTCCGCCCGTGCGAGCAGGTCGGCGACGGCCACCGGCCGACGGCTGCGGAAGGCGTCCACGCCGGGGCCCTCGCCAAGGCTGAACTGCCGCTCCTCCAGGTGGCGGGCCCGGCCGTCGCTGGCCCAGACGCCGGCCCGATGGCCGGTGTCGGCCATGAGGGTGATCGAGGCGGCCTCCACGGACAGGGCGTCGACACATGCCGCGCAGAGGCGTTCGGGCAGAGAGGGGCGGCCCGGGCCGTTGACGGCCTCGGCCATGATCTGCGCGATCCGCGTCAGATCGGCCATTTCCGCGCCTCGTTCTCCTCGCCTGCGGCCGACCCGGGCCCTCCGGCTGCCGTCCCGGTCGTCATGGTCGTCCTGGTCGTCGGGTTCTCCCGCACCACGGCGGCTCGCGCCGCGGCATGATCACCGAAGTACAGGTGTCCGGGCCGTCACCACGGGACCACCATCCGTTGCGCGTCTACCCGGATCGGTCCGGCGCACACCCGGGAACGGGTTTCGGCTGCCACGCCCCGGCAAGCCGCCCGGTATGAACGCTCCCCTGAATCCCTCAGCCCTGCTGAACTCCTCATCCCTGCGCGCGGACCGGTGGGCCCGCCGGCTGCGGCGGGCGCTCGACGCGCCGTCGCACTGGGAGGTCCTCGACCGCCCGGCCGGGCCGATCGCCGATGCTGTGGAGGCCCTCCCGCTCGGCCCGTACCGCGACGCGCTGCACGGCGTCTGGCTCGGGCACCCGCTGCACCCGGTGCTGGTCCAGGTGCCGATCGGCTGCTGGACGTCCGCCGCGCTGCTGGACTTCCTCCCGGGTGCCCGGCGCCCGGCCGACGCCATGGTCACCGTCGGGCTGCTGGGCGCCGCCCCGGCCGCGCTGGCCGGCTGGGTGGACTGGGCCCGGCTGGACGCGCCACGCCGCCGCACCGGTCTGGTGCACGCGCTCGCCAACACCGTCGGCGTGCTGCTGTACGCGGGCTCGCTGTCGGCCCGCTGCCGGGGCCGCCGCGCCCGCGGGCGGCTGCTCGGGCTGGCAGGCCTCTGTGCCGTCACGGCCGGCGGCACGCTCGGCGGTCACCTGGCGTACGCGCAGGCCGCCGGACCCGACCGGACCGCCGCCGTGCCCCGGCTGGCGCCCGCGGACTGGGTCGGACTCGGGCCATTGAACGACTTCCCGCCGGGCGAGCCCGTCCGCAGGACGGCGGGCGGGGTGCCCGTGGTCGTGGTCCGGGTGGGCGAGCGCTGCCACGTGCTCGCGGAGCGCTGCTCCCACCTCTCCGGCCCGCTCGCCGAAGGCACGGTGGCCGACGGCTGCCTGCGCTGCCCGTGGCACGGCAGCGAGTTCCGCCTCCGGGACGGCCAGGTCGCCGCCGGCCCGGCCACCGCGCCGCAACCGGTGTTCGAGACCCGGGTGCTGTCCGGGCACCTGGAGGTGCGGCTGCCGGGAGCCGGCTGACCCGTTGATGGAGCTGACGGCTGACCGGCCGTCACCGTCCCGCACCCCGATCAGGGGCTGTCGCCGGGCGATCGAGCAGTCGGATCGAGAGGTCGGAGGATCCATGGCCGACGTCGTCTCTCACCTCGCGGCACACGCCGCCCGGCCGGTGCACCGTGCCGACGGTTCCGGCGCACGGCCGAGCGACAGTGGCTCGCGATGCGCCACCGGAGCGACTACCGGGAACCGCCCGCCCGGCTCTGCCGGCAAGGGGCCGGCCGCTCACCGGGCCCCTGCACGGCGCAGGCGCGCAGCACCGCGCAGGCGAGGG
Source organism: Kitasatospora sp. NPDC059088 (assembly GCF_042738155.1). Lineage (NCBI taxonomy): Bacteria > Bacillati > Actinomycetota > Actinomycetes > Kitasatosporales > Streptomycetaceae > Kitasatospora > Kitasatospora sp. NPDC059088. Next base: position 15,921 of record NZ_JBHYGR010000006.1, read on the forward strand.
CGAGGGCGAGGGCCCAGCAGCCGGTCACCGTCAGCGCGAGAGGCGCGGCCGTGGTCCGGAGGCCGGCCGCGAGCAGGCCCAGGGAGAGCAGCCCGAGCGCCAGGACCGTCCGGGTCCGTGCACCCCGGGTGGCCTCCAGGGCCCGGCTGCGCAGCCCGAACACGATTCGACGCCCCAGGGCACCGCGCCGCCGCCCACGCCAAGCCGCTGCCCGCCGCTGCCGTCCGTCCATGACGTCCTGCCTCCTCGCACGCCCGTCCCCCGGTCCGCCGGTCCGGGTTCCCCGTCGGGGCGCGGACTAACGCACGACCTCGTGTCGCGCTCGGAGGCGGACGGCGAGGAGGCAACTGTCGTCCGCGGGGTTGGGGCCGCCCAGCCGGTCCGCGAGGTGGTCGAGCAGCCCGACGAGGTCGGCGGCGGGGTACTCCTCGGCGGCGCGCAGCAGGCGGTCGGGGCGGCCGGTGTCGGCGTCCCGGCGGTTCAGCAGGCCGTCCGTCCAGAGCAGGACGGTGTCGCCGGGGTCCAGCGGCTGGACGGTGTCGCGGTAGCGGCTCTCGGGCAGCGCTCCGAGGACCGTGCCGGTGGGCCCGGCGGCCGGCGCGGCGGCCCCGCCCCGGAGCAGGGCGGGCGGCGCGTGCCCGGCGGCGCTCCAGGTGAGCGTGCGGGCGGCCGGGTCGAGCAGGGCGCACAGCACGCTGGCGATCCGGCGGCCGCCCCGGTGGCAGAGCAGCACGTTGAGGCGGTCGAGCGACCGGGCTGGGCCGGCGCCGACGATGCAGAGCCCGCGCAGCGCGTACCGCAGCTCGGACATGCCGACGGCGGCGGCCAGGCCGTGGCCGCTGACGTCGCCGACCGCGAGCAGCACCGGACCGCCGGGTAGGGCGGTGAGGTCGTACCAGTCGCCGCCCACCCGGCGGTGGTCGCCGGCCGGCAGGTAGCGGGCGGCGTGGTCCAGGCCCGCGAGCGGCGGGTCCGGCTCGTCCGGCGCTCCCATCAGGGCGTTCTGCAGGGCCTGGGTGGTGCGGTGCTCGGCCGCGGCCCGGCGCTGCTGCTCCGCGAGCCTCGTCCGCACTCCGAGCAGGACCTGCTCGGTACGGTGCCGCTCGGTCACGTCCTGGAGGACGCCCCGCACGGCGCACACCCGCCCGGTGGCCGGGTCGACGACCGCCTCCGCAGCGATCCGGACCGTCCGCGCCCCCGGCCCGGGCGGCCCGACCGCGACGTCCACGGCGGGGGGGGGGGGGCCCGCGCCCCCCCCCCCCGCCCCCCCCCCCCCCCCCCGCCCCGCGCGCGGGGGGGGGCGCGCGCGCGC
>NZ_JBHYGR010000006.1:17242-39791 GCF_042738155.1 Kitasatospora sp. NPDC059088
ACCCACCCCCCCCCCGCGGCCCGGGAGGCCGGGCCGCACCCGGGCCAGCCCCTCGGCCGCGCCGACCGGCCCCGGCCGCCCGGGGTCGAGGCCCAGCAGCAACCGGGCCTCCGGCGAGAGCGACGGGCCCGGCTCCCCGGGCGACCACGCGAAGCTGCCGACGCCGGCCAACCGCTGGGCGTCGCCGGCTCCCGCCGCAGGCTCGGCGGCGCCGTCCGCGGCGCGCCAGGTGAGCAGCAGCCCGTCGAGGAACGGCACCGCCCGCAGGGTGAGCGGCTCCCCCGGACCGGTGGGGCCGTCCGCCCTGGCCGGGTCGTCGGCGCCCGCGCGGTCGTACGTCCTAGTGAAGTCCTCGGTCCGGCCCTCGTACCGGGCGCGGGTGCCGGCCGCGTCCAGGATCCGCGCGAAGGGCCCGGCCGCGACCAGCCCGGGGAACACCTCGGTCAGGCGCCGGCCGATCATCGGGGCGGAGCCGGCCGCGGCGTTCGCGTACCTGATGCGCAGGTCGGTGACGGCCCCCTCGCTGCCGCCCTCCCGGACCACCGACAGCACCAGGACCGGCTCGAACATCGCGTCCAGCACGCCGCGGAACCAGTACTCCCCGCCCGGCACCACCAAGCCCGGCTCGCCGCCCCCGGCCGCGGCGACCCGCAGCAGGTGCCCCGCCGCCAGGCCGGCCAGCGCGTCGAGGTAGCGGGTGGCCGCCCGGGCCCGCTCGGGCGGGCCGTCCCAGCCGAGGCTCATCGCCCCGACGATCCGGTCCCCGCTGCGCAGCGGCACCGCGCAGGCCGTCCGCCCGGGGACGATCCGGCCGGTCTCGGGGGCTCGTCCTCCGGTGTCCTGCGCGTCGAACTCCCAGACCAGGCCGCCGCCGTGGGCGGCGGTGGCCAGCGGCACGCCGGTCTCCGGCGGGATCCGCCGCCACTGGCTGACCCGGCGCGGCTCCACTCCGTGGCTGCCGAGCAGCGTCAGGGCGCCGTCCGGCTCCAGCAGGCCGAGGACGACGGCGACGACGCCGAGCGGTGCCAGCGCCACCTCGTGCAGCAGCCGGGCCAGTTCCTCCGGGGTCTCCGCCGCGGCCAGTGCCGAGACGGCCAGGTGGTAGCGGGCGGCCAGGCCGGGTACCGGGGCCGGGCGGAGGGCGCCGGGCGGCGCCGGGACGGGCCCGGCGGCGGGCTCGACGGGTGCGGGCGGATGCCGCACCGGGCGGACGAACTCCTCGACGGCCTCCTGGAGCGCCGTGTCCGCGGCGAGGTCCGTGATGGGTGCCGCGAGGCCGACCAGCCCGGCGGCGATGTCCGCGACCCGCCGGTTGGTGTCCTGGGAGAGCCGTACCAGGTGGCCGAAGGCCTCGTCCGGCGTGCAGCCCAGTCGCTCGGTGAGCATGCCCTTGGCCTGCTCGATCACGCCCCGGGTGCGCATCGCGCGGCGCAGCCCCTCGGCCTCCGCGCGCAGCCGGTCCACCGCCTCGCGCAGCACAGTGGTCTCGTCGGCCCGGGCGGTCACGGAGGCGCGCCGGTCAGCCACAGGCCGCCGCCACGTCCGGGTAGAGCGGCAGCACCGCCGACACCCCGCTCAGTTCCACGACGTCCCGCACCCGCGGCGCGGCGCCCGCCAGCCGGAGCCCTCCCCCGCCCTCCCGCACCCGCCGGGCGGCGCCGAGCAGGGCGTTGAGGCCGCTGGAGTCGACGAAGCCGACCGCGGCCAGGTCCACGACCAGCCGGGGCGCACCGCCGTCGACCAGCACGTCGAAGAGCCTCCGCAGCTCGGGGGCCGCGAAGTCGTCGAGATCACCGCTGAGCGGAACGACCTTCCAGCCGTTGACCTCGGGAAAGTCCTTCATCCGGATCACCCTCACCACGTGGGCCCCCCTCCAGGCTAGGACCTGAGGAGCCGCTTGGAGCCGGCCCGGGCGGGCAGACGCACCCTCGCGGGCCCGATCCGTGGCGGGTCCGCGCACCGCCGCGCGGAGGAGGACGGCATGAACCCGGTCGAACGCGGGCTGCGCTCGGTGGACGGCTTCCAGCAGCGCCACCGGCCCACCGCCCTGGTCGTCGGCGTGGTCAGGAAGTACGGCGACGACCGCGGCGGGCTGCTCGCCGCGCTGATCAGCTACTACGGCTTCCTCGCCCTGATCCCGCTGCTGCTCCTGCTGAGCACCGTCCTGGGCTTCGTCCTGCACGGCAACCCCGGCGCGCAGAGGTCCGTCCTCGACTCCGCGCTCGCCGACTTCCCGATCATCGGGGACCAGCTCCGCCAGAACGTCCACTCGCTGCGGGGCAGCGGCTTCGCCCTCGCCGTCGGCATGCTGTTCCTGCTCTACGGCGCGCTGGGCGTCGCCCAGGTGCTCCAGCACGCGATGGCCGAGATCTGGAACGTCCCGGGGGTGCGCCGCCCCGGCTACTGGCCGCGGCTGGCCCGCAGCCTGCTGCTCCTGGTGGTGCTCGGCGCCGGCCTGGTACTCGGCACGGGGGCCGCCTCGGTCGTCGCCTCCTCGCTCGGCGGGCCCGCCGCCCGGGTGGGCGGACTGCTCGTCTCCGCGCTGCTGAACGCCGCCCTGTGCCTGGTCTGCTTCCGGGTGCTCACCCCGCGCGGGATCCCGACCCGCGCGCTCCGGCCCGGCTGCGCGATCGCGGGCCCGCTGTTCACCGTCCTCCAGGCCTTCGGCTCCCTGCTCGTCGTGCACGAGCTGCGCCACGCCGGCCAGGTGTACGGCTTCTTCGCCACCGTGATCGGCCTGCTGTCCTGGCTCTACCTGGCCGCGCAGATCACCGTGTACGCCGCCGAGACGAATGTCGTCCTGGCCCGCCGACTGTGGCCGCGCAGCCTGCTCCAGCCGCCGCTCACCGACGCCGACGAACAGGTGCTCGGCGCGATCGCCCGGCAGGAGGAGCGGCGCCCCGAACAACGGGTCGACGTGGAGTTCACCGACCACGCCTCGGAGCAGAACGGCGCCCCCGGTGCGGAAGGTCGTGGCGGTGAGCCCGCCGGACGAGGTGAGCCCTCCGGATGATCCGGAAGGGTCTCACTCGCCCCGCCCGTCGGGGTGCCACTCGACGAGGGCGATCGTGGCGTCGTCGCGCAGCCGGTGGTCCTGGTGGGCGAGCAGCGCGTGGATCAGGTGGCGCAACGCCTCGGGGGCCGGTTCGCCGCTGGCCATGTGCCGGACGACGGTGTCGGTCAGGCGCTCCTCACCGAAGGTCTCACCGGTAACCGAGCGGGCGTCGGTCACTCCGTCGGTGTGGACCAGGAGCCGGTCGCCGGGCTGGAGCCTGAGGTGGTGGACGGCCGGCTGTTCGCGCTCCTGGAAGCCGAGTCCGAGCGGGAGTTCGGCGCGCCGCCGCAGGGCGTCGGCGACCACGTGCCGGCCGCGGATCAGCAGCGGCGTCGGGTGACCGCAGTTGACCCAGGTGAGCTCACCGGTGGCCGCGTCCAGGTCGGCGACGACGGCGGTCAGCAGTCGGTCCGGGATCCAGCGGCAGAGCGTGCGGTCGATGGCCTGCGCGATCTCCGCGAGGCCTCCGCCGGCCCGGCGGGTGCTGCGGCAGGCGGCCAGGGCCACCGAACTGGCGCCGCCGGAGGCGAGGTCGTGCCCCATCGCGTCGAACACGGACAGGTGGAGCCGCCCGGCCGCGACCGAGTGGTCGAAGGCGTCCCCGCCGACCTCGTAGGCGGGTTCGAGGACCGCGCTGGAGGTGACGTCGCGGGTGCCGATGGTGCGCGGCGGCAGGAAGGCCCAGAGGAGTTCGGCCTGGAGGCTCATCGGGCGGTCGCGCGTCGTTCGGACGATCATGTCGCTGAACGCGCCCTTGGAGACCACGAGCAGCGCCACCAGGGCCGCCAGCGACTCCCAGCGGACGAGCACGTCCGGTTCCGGCTGTGGGAGCGCGACCCGCAGGACGCCGATCCGCTCGATCCCGTCGACCAGCGGGAACCAGGCCACGGGCGACGGACCGGCGGAGAACTGGGTGCAGCGCAGCCGGTAGGCGCGCCCCGCGAGCGTGGACTCGATGTCGAGGCGCTCGCCCGGGTCCGGGCCCGACGGTTCGGGCAGCGGTGCGAGCTGCCGTTGCTGGACGTCGGCCAGGAACACCCGCGCCCCGGTGCCGCCCAGCCCGCGGACCGCCTCCTCCACCACACCCGGCAGCTCCCCCGGCCCGCTCGCCCGGGACCGGGCCAGCGCCCGCGCCAGGACCCGGCCCAACGTCTCCTCGTCACACGTCGGCATGTCGCACCTCCGATCACGGTCGCGCCTACCCACTGGCAGCCGGTCCGCACCCGCTCCGGGGCCACCTCCCGGCTCGGCCCGCCGGGCCCGTCCGGCGACCCGCTGCCCGGGCCGCCCGACGCCCCGGAGGTTTCGGCGTGCCGGACCGGGTTAGCCGCTCCGACGAGGAGCCCGAGCCCGCCACGAACGGAGGCTGCCATGACCGCGTTCGGCTACTTCCTGTCCTGCGAGGAGTTCACCCCCGCCCAACTGGTCGAACAGGCCCGGATGGCCGAGGAAGCCGGTTTCACCCGGCTCGCCGTCTCCGACCACTACCACCCGTGGAACGACGCCCAGGGCAGCAGCCCGTTCGTCTGGGGCGTGATCGGCGCGCTCTCGCAGGTGACCCGGCTGCCGGTGACGACGCTGGTCACCTGCCCCACCGTCCGGCTCCACCCGGCCGTCGTCGCGCAGGCGGCGGCGACGGCGGACGTGCAGCTGGCGGGCGGCCTGCGGCTGGGTGTCGGCACTGGCGAGGCGCTCAACGAACACGTCCTGGGCGACCGCTGGCCGCCGTTCGGCGTGCGCGCGGAGATGCTGGAGGAGGCCGTCGCCGTGATGCGAGAGCTCTTCACCGGCGAGGTCGTCAATCACCGCGGCACCCACTACACCGTCGAGAACGCCAAGCTCTACACCGCGCCGGAGAACGGCGAACTACCCGTGTACGCCTCCGCGTTCGGCCCCAAGGCGGCCGAGACGGCAGCCGGGTTCGCGGACGGGCTGGTCACCATGGCCCCGGACGCCGAACTGATCGGCCGCTACCGGGCGGCAGGTGGCGACGGCCCCGTCCTCGGCGGCGTCAAGGTGTGCTGGTCGCAGGACCGCGAGCGTGCGGTCGAGACCGTCCACCGGCTCTGGCCCAGCGAGTTGCTCCCCGGCGAGCTGGCCCAGGTCCTGCCCACGCCGCGCCACTTCGAGCAGGCCACCGAGCTGGTCACCGAGGAGATGGTCGCCGAAGCCGTGACCTGCGGCGACAACCCGCAGGAGCACACCGACCGGCTGCGAGGCCACGTCGAGGCCGGCTTCGACGAGGTGTACGTCGGCCAGATCGGCCAGGAACAGGAGGGGTTCTTCGACTTCTACCGCGAGCAGGTGCTGCCGCGGCTCCCCTGACCGGGCACTCCCGCCAACTCGCTCCAGGAGGCGAGCCGTTGAGCACATCCGCCCCCGACACCCCCGCGCCGCGCGCCCTGCGGGACTACGCCCTGCTCGCCGACGGCCACCGAGGCGCCCTCCTCGGGCCGCGCGGCGACCTCGTGTGGATGTGCGCCCCCGCCTGGGACGACGACGCCGTCTTCGCCGCCCTCATCGGCGGGCCCGGTTGGTACGGCGTCACCCCCGCCGAACCCTTCGTGTGGGGCGGCTACTACGAGCCCGGCGGCCTGGTCTGGCGCAGCCGTTGGACCACCACCGGCGGGATCGTCGAGTGCCGCGAAGCCCTGGCCCACCCGGGCCTGGAGGCAGTCGACGGCGGGGACCATGCGGGCGAAGTACGGGAGGTCGTAGCCGTACTCGCCGGCGGTGACGTCGGGGGTGACGGCGTCGCGGACGCGGCCCAGACCGGTGAGGTCGTCGGAGGAGACGGGCTCCTCGAACCAGGTGACGCCTTCGTCGGCGAGGGCGTGACCGATCCGCACGGCCTGCTTGCGCCGGTAGCCCCCGTTGGCGTCGGCATAGAGCTCGGTGCGGTCGCCGACGGCGGCGCGGGCAGCACGCACCCGCTCCAGGTCGCGGCGCTCCCGGGTGCCCCAGGACTCACCGATCTTGATCTTGACCCGGGGGATGCCCTGCTCCTCGCTCCAGCCGCGCAGCTGCCGCTCCTGCCGGGCGGCCGAGTAGGTGGTGAAGCCGCCGCTGCCGTACACCGGTACGGGGCGGGCGGCGCCGCCGAGCAGCCGGGCGAGCGGCAGTCCGAGCAGATGGCCGCGCAGGTCCCACAGGGCCAGGTCGAGGGCGGATACCGCCCCGGAGACCAGCCCCGGGCGGCCCGCGTTCCGGACCGCCTGGCTCATGGCCTCCTGGGCCCCGTCGGTGTCGTGCGGGTCACGCCCGGTGAGCAACGGGGCCAGTTCCTCGCGGATCACGGCGGCGGTGGCGGGCGCGCCGTAGGTCCAGCCGAGACCGGTGCACGGGCCGCTGACGGCCTCGGCCAGGACGAGCGTCGTCCTGGCCCAGGCGAGGGTGCCGTCGGCCTCGGGGGCGTCGGTGGGAACGGTGTAGACGCTCACGCCGGTCCGCTCGATCTCGGTCATGCCCGGCCCGCGGTTCGGTCCGCGGAGCCGGGGCCGCTCCCGTCCGGCGGGTCCTCGAACGGCTCGTCCGACCAGCCGGGCGCGTCATGGTCCTCCAGCCGTTCGCGCAGCCCGTTCAGCGTGGTGCTGAGCAGTCGGGAGACGTGCATCTGGGAGACGCCGATGCGGGCCGCGATCTCGGACTGGGTCAGGCCGTCCCAGAAGCGCAGTTTCAGCACGGTCTGCTCGCGTTCGGGGAGGTGGGCGAGCAGGGGGCGGACGGCGGTGCGGAAGTCGGCGAGGTCGATGCCGGGGTCGCAGTCGCCGAGGCGGTCGAGCAGCGCGCTGCCGCTGTCGTCGGTGTCCTGCTCGCGCAGCGCGTCCAGGGAGTTGGGGCGGTAGACCCGGCCGGCCACGAGTCCTTCGGTGGCCTGCGCCACGGTGAGGTGGAGGTCCTCGGCGATCTCCACCGGGTTCGGGAGGCGCCCGAGCTCCTGCTCCAGCCGGTCGGAGCCGCGGGCGACGCTCAGATAGAGCTCCTGCATGCTGCGCGGCACCCGGACGGGCCAGGAGGTGTCGCGGAAGAAGCGCTTGATCTCGCCGGCGATGGTGGGGATGGCGTAGGTGACGAACTCGACGCCGCGCTGCGGGTCGTAGCCGTCGACGGCCTTGATCAGGCCGATCGTGCCGACCTGGAGGATGTCCTCCATGTCCTCGGCGCGGTGCCGGAAGCGGGCCGCGATGAAGCGCACCAGCGGCATGTTCAGTTCGATGATCGTGCCGCGGACGTAGCTGTACGCAGCGCTCTCGCGGGCCAGGCCGATCAGCCGCTGGAACAGCGCGTCGCTCAGCTCGCGCGCTTCGGTCTTGCCCATCGCGCGCAGCTCGGCCTCGGTGAACCGGGGCGGCAGCTCGGACGGGGAGGGCTCGGACGGGAGGCCGGCGGTCGTCCGCACGGCACGGTGAACGGTCTCCGGAAGGGTGGACACTTGCTTCTCCTGGGCATCGGGGTGAACGCCCAGCTCCGCGAACGGGACCGCTCGCGTGCTGTGGACTTCTTCCCCCAGGACCTGTACCCGGCTTCTTCAAGCGAAGGTCCCGGTGGCACCCGGTGGGTGCCGGCGCGGCCACCGGATTCGGCTACGACCGCTGCAACAGGTGTTCTACCCCCACATATGACATGGAATTCACGTTTCAGCTGACTTTTTCTGATTCGTCCGATTCCCCGTGCCGGCAGACGGTTCGATTCCGTGTACAGGGAGGTCACGGTGCGGTCGGGGGCACCGCCTGCTGCTCGCCCACGGCGCGCGTTTGCCCGTGCCCGGCGCGGCTACACGCACGGACGGGCGGGGGCGGAAAGGAGACCGGCAGGAGACGGAGACCCGGGGCTGCGGTCCGACGCAGGGCGCGCCCCCGTGTCCCTCCCGGAGGCGACCCCTCATGGCGACGACGAACACAGGACGGACCGGGCGCGCCCACGCGCCGCGGACCGGGCGGCGGGAGTCCCCCGACGAACGGGCCGACCGGCGCTGGACCGACCTGCTCCAGGAGGTGCGGGTCGCCCAGACCGGCTCCCAGGTGCTGTTCGGCTTCCTGCTGAGCGTGGTCTTCATGGCCCGTTTCCCCCAGCTCGACGGGTTCGGGCGGGGGCTGTACGTGGTCACCGTCGTGCTCGGCGCTCTCGCCACCGGCGCGCTCACCGCACCGGTCGCCTACCACCGGATCTTCGCCGGGCACCGCCTCAAGCCCCAACTGGTCGACGCGGCCGCACGGTTGGTCGCGACCGGCCTGATCCTGCTGTCGCTCACCATCGGCTCCGCGCTGCTGCTCCTGCTACGGGTGGCGGCCGGATCCGCGGTAGCGGCCGGCATCTTCGGAGCCGTGCTGCTCTGGTTCGCCTTCTGCTGGTTCCTGCTGCCGGTCCGGCACCTGCGCCGCACCGACGGGCACTGCGCGCCACCGCCCGCCGATCCCGGCGCGGAGGACCCGCCCGGGCATGAGCCGTGACCGCTACGGCCCTGGCGCCGCAACCCGGGTGTCCCGGCCGCGAGGTTTCGGCTCCCCACCTCCGGCAAGGCGCCCGCCATGAGGATCCGTACGCGCTCCGAACCCCGTACCGTCGTCATCACCGGCGCGACCGCAGGCGTCGGCCGGGCCTGCGTCCGCGCCTTCGCCACCGGCGGCGACCGCCTCGTCCTGGTCGCCCGCGGCTCGGCCGGGCTGCACGCCGCGGCCGCCGAGGCCCTGGCCGCCGGCTCACCGGTACGCACCGTCCTGGCCGACGTCTCCGACCCGGAAGCCTGCGAGGGGGCGGCCGCCCACGCGGAAGCCGAGTTCGGCCCGATCGACGTCTGGGTCAACGACGCCTTCGTGTCGGTGTTCGCGCCGTTCACCGAGATCACCCCCGAGGAGTTCAGCCGGGTCACCGAGGTCACCTACCTCGGGTACGTCAACGCCACCCGCGCCGCACTGCGCCGGATGCTGCCGCGCGACCACGGCACGATCGTGCAGGTCGGCTCGGCCATCGCCTACCTGGGCATCCCGCTGCAGACCGCCTACAGCGGCGCCAAGCACGCCATCCAGGGCTGGCACGAGGCGCTGCGCTGCGAACTGCTCGCCACCGGCTCGGGGGTGCGGGTGACCATGGTGCAACTGCCCGCCGTCAACACCCCACAGTTCGACTGGGTGCTCAACCGGCTGCGCGGCCGGGCCCGGCCCGTCCCCCCGGTTCACCAGCCCGAGCTCGCCGCCCGCGCCGTCCGGTACGCCGCCGACCACCCCGGGCGCCGGGAGTACTGGGTCGGCGCCAGCACCGCCGCCACCCTGCTCGCCAACGCGGTCGCTCCCGGCCCGCTCGACCGCTACCTCGCGCGCAACGACGTCGACGCCCAGCAGGACGACCAGCCGCGCCGGGACCAGGACCCCGACAACCTGTGGACACCCGCCGACGACGACGCCGACCACGGCGCGCACGGGCGCTTCGACGCCGAGGCCCGCGAACGCAGTGCCCAGCCGTGGGCCTCCCAGCACCACGGGCTGCTCGCCGCCGGCGGGGCGGCCCTGCTCGGCGCCGCGGCGGTCGGTGCCCTGGCCCGGGGGCGGTGACGAGCGGTGACCGGGCAGATGAACTCATGGCCCCGGAAACCGCGTTGACCGAACGCCCCCCGTAGCCGCGCATGGAACCGCGTTCCCCGGGCAGGCGCCGCAAGGGACGGACTTGCCCCCACCGGCGAAACGACGAACGCCATGGGCTTCTCCCGAAAGCCAGGCGACATGGCCGAGACGGCCCGCGCCAGAACGGCCGCCGGGACGTTCGAGGAGGTAAACAGGATGAACGACGGGAAGGACCGCGTGCCGGTCGAGTCGGTACCCCCGGTCGAGACGCCCGAGTCACGGATGACCGGCGAGGGCGGACCGCCGCCCGAGCACGAGGAGGAGAAGGGACCGCAGGACGGCCCCGAGTACGAAGTCACCGAGCCGGCCCACGAGTCCGCGCCACCCGAGCGGGGGCGACGGGCCGGCCGATGATCACAGGATCCGCTGCCGCACTGCGGCAACCGGGTGGTCCGACAGGGTGATCCCGCACGCGACGGCGTTGCGCGCGGGATCCTCCCGTCGGCCGAACGGTACACCTGGGGCCGCTCGCCATGGTGGCGTGCCCGGCAACGACACATGGGGGTGGTGCGATGCGATCGATGTTCGAACTCATGCTCTGGTGGGGGATGTTGCTGCTCCTCAACACCGTGTTCATCAGCTCGGTGACACCGCTGGAGATCGCGGTCGGCGGCGGCGTCGCGCTGCTCGGTGCGGTCGGCGCCCTCGCCGTCCGGCGCGCCTCCGGCGCCACGCCCGGCGGCCCGGCCCGACTCGCCCGCTCCGCCCTGGCATTCCCCTGGACCCTGCTGGCCGACACCGGCCGACTGGTGCTCCTCCTGACGTCGCCCGCCCGCCGACAGGAGGCCGGCTTCCGCACCGTCCGCCTCCCCACCGGTACCGGACCGGCCTGGGCCGCAGCCCTGCTGTCCTCGACCCCCGGCGCGTACGTCGTCTCCCACGAGGGCGGCTGGGATGACGGCGACTCGGGCGGCGGCGTCGCGCTGACCGTACACAGCCTCGGCGGGCGGACCTCGGCGCTGGAAGCCGCCCTGACGGGCAGCGGCCGGTGAACGCCTGGCTGCTGGCGGCGACCCTGCTCGCCGCCGCCGGATTCGGCCCGTGCCTGCTGGTCGGGCTGCGCGGCGAGCCCCACGAGCGCCTGGCCGGACTCAACCTCGCCGCCGCGGTGTGCTCCACCGTCCTGCTGCTGCTCGCCCAGGGCTACGGCCGCCCCTCTTACACCGACCTCGCCCTCGACCTGGCGGTGCTCGCGCCGGCCGGGACACTCGTGTTCACCCGTCTCCTCGCCGGATCGGACGCCGGGAAGCACAGCGGGGAGGAGCGCCGATGAGCCGCCACGTCCTCGCCGTGGTCCTGCTCTGCGCGGGCACCGCCGTCCTTCTGCTGTCCGCCCTCGCGCTGGTCGTGCTGCCCGGCCCGCACCTGCGGCTGCACGCGCTCTCCCCCGCCGCCACCCTCGGCGCCCCACTCGTCGCGCTCGCGCTGGCGATCGACACCGGGCCGGGGCGGGCGGCGGTGAAACTCCTGGTCATCGGCGCGCTGCTGGCCGCGGGGGGCACGGTGACCACCATGGCCATCGGCCGCACCACCCTCCGTGCCGAGCAGCACTCGGACCGGGGGGCCGGACGGTGACCGACGCCCTCATCGTGATCGCCCTGCTGCTCACGGCCGTCACCGCGACCGCCGCCGCGCTCACCCGCGACCCCGTCCGGCAGGCCGCCGTCCTCGCTCTGCTCGGGTTGAGCCTCGCCCTGCTGTTCACCGTGCTCCAGGCACCCGACGTCGCACTGTCCCAGCTGGGCGTCGGCAGTGCGATCACCCCGCTGCTCATCCTGCTGACCGTCCGCAAGGTGAGCCGCAAGGAACACACCGACGACGACCGTCCGGACCGCACCGAGTGAGCCGCACCACGCGCCTGCGGCTCTTCCTGACCGCGGCCGCCGTCCTCGCCGCCGCCCTGGTCGTCGCCGCCGAGCAGCTCCCGGGCTTCGGAGGCACCCAACACCCTTACGGCGAAAGGGCGGTGGCAGCCGGTCTGGCCCGCCGGACCGCCAACATCGTCTCCGCCGTCAACTTCGACCAGCGCGCCTTCGACACCCTCGGCGAGGAGTCGATCCTGTTCGGCTCGGTGCTCGGCGCGGGGATACTGCTGCGCCTGGCCCGGGACGAGCACAAGCGCCGGGCCGCCGCCGAGCGGGTGCTGCCCGCCACCCGGCTGTTCGGCGCCACCCTCCTCCCGGTCGCGGTGCTGACCGGCGGATATCTCGTCGCCCACGGCCAGTTGAGCCCCGGCGGAGGCTTCCAGGGCGGCGTCGTGCTCACCACCGCCCTGCACCTGGCCTACGTCGCCGCCGACTACCGGGTGCTGAAACGGATCCGCCCGCTGGCCGCCCTCGACGTCACGGACGCGATCGCCGCCGGCTCCTACGCCGCGCTGGGCCTGATCGGCCTAATCCAGGGCGCCGGCTACCTGGCCAACACCCTGCCGCTCGGCACCTTCAACGAACTCTCCTCCAGCGGACTGGTGGCCGTCATCAATGCCGCCGTCGGCGTGGAGGTCGGCTCCGCCGTCGTGGTGCTGCTGGCGCACTTCCTCGACCAGGCCGTGGAGGTCACCCCCCGAAGGAGCCCCCGATGACCGTCTTCCCCTACTTGGTGGCCGCCTGGATCCTGCTCGCCGGCCTGTACGGCCTGGTCACCAGCCGCAACCTGGTGCAGGCGGTCGGCTGCCTGGCCGTCGCGCAGTGCTCGACCTACGTGCTGCTGCTCGCCGTCGGCTACCGCCGGGGCGCCACCGCGCCCGTCTACTCCGACCTGCCGACCGACGCGCCGGTCGTCGACCCGGTGGTCCAGGCGCTCGCGCTCACCGACGTCGTCGTCGGCGCGACCGTCACCGCGCTCCTCCTCTCCCTCGTGATCCAACTGCGCAAGCGGCACGGCACGGTGGACCCGGAGGACCTCACCGGACTGCGAGGGTGACGCGCCGGTGAGCACCGCCGACCTCCTACCGCTGGCCGTCGCCGTCCCCCTGCTGGGCGCGGCGCTGCTGGCCGTCGCCGGACGGTGGCTGCCCCGCCCCGGCCGCGACGCGCTCGCCACCGCCTGCTCGGCCGTCGACGTCGGCTGCCTGGCCCTGCTGTGGTGCCGTACCGCCCCGGACGGCCGCGCCGTCTCCTGGCTCGGCGGCTGGACTCCGAGCCAGGGCCACGGCGTCGGCATCGTGCTGGTCGCCGACCGGCTCGGCAGCGGCCTCGCGCTGCTCGCCGCCGTGCTCGTGCTCGCCGTGTTCTGCTACGCCTGGCGGTACTTCGACGAGCCGTCGGGCGAGCACGGCGGGATGTTCCCCGCTCTCCTCCTGCTGTTCCAGGCCGGGATGTGCGGCTTCGCGCTCACCGGCGACCTCTTCGACGCCTTCGTCTTCTTCGAGCTGATGGGCGCCGTCGCCTACGCGCTCACCGGCTACCGGATCGAGGACCCGCGCCCGTTGCAGGGCGCCCTCGCCTTCGGGCTCGTCAACTCGGCGGCGGCGTACGTCTCGCTGCTCGGCATCGGCCTGCTCTACGCCCGGACCGGGGAACTGGGCATGGCCCGGATCGGCGCCGTGCTGGACGAGCGCGCGGCCGCCGGACACGGCCGGGACGCACTGGTCGTCGTGGCCTTCGTCCTGGTCCTCGCCGGCCCGTTGGTCAAGGCCGCGACCGCGCCGTTCCACTTCTGGCTGCCGGACGCCCACGCGGTGGCGCCCAGCCCGGTGTGCATGCTGCTCTCCGGCGTCATGGTCGAACTCGGCGTCTACGGGGTGGGCCGGATCCACCGGGTGGTCTTCGCCGGGGCGGGAGGACTGCCGGACGCCGCCGTCCGGGACACCCTGCTCGCCGCCGGGGTGCTGACCGCGCTGGTCGGCGGCGTGATGTGCTGGCAGCAGCGCCACCTGAAACGGATGCTCGCCTTCTCCACGGTCGGGCACGTCGGCCTCTTCCTGGTCGGCGCGGCGCTGCTCACCCCGGCCGGCCTCGCCGGGACGGCCGTCTACGTGGCCGGGCACGCCGGTGCCAAGGCCGCCCTGTTCGGCCTCACCGGCGTCCTCCTCGACCGGTACGGCTCGGTGGACGAGCACGGCCTGCACGGCCGGGCCCGCGAACTGCGGCTGCCCGGCGCGCTGTTCGTCCTCGGCGCACTGGCCCTCGCCGGGCTCCCGCCGTTCGGCACCGCGCTGGGCAAGGCCGTCACCGAGGAGGCCGCCGGACGCTGGGGTGGTTGGCTGCCCGCCGTGTTCGTCCTGGTGTCGGCCCTCACCGGCGGCGCGGTGCTGCGCGCAGGCCTGCGGGTCTTCGGCGGGATCGGCTCCCCGCCGAAGGAGCACCCCGAGGTCGCCGCGACCACCGGGGAGGGTGAGGAGCCGGAGATCGGCGACCCGAGCCGACGGGTGCCGGTGCCGATGGTCGCCGTCCCCGCCGGCCTGCTGGCGGCCTGCCTGGCCGTCGGCGTCGTCCCCGGAGTCGGCCGGGCCCTCGCGACGGCGGCCGCGGCCTTCACCGACCGCGCCGGCTACCTGGCCGACACTCTCGGCCACCCCGCACCCGCCGCCCTGCCCACCCCCGAGGCGGGCTGGACTCCCGCCGGGGTCCTGCTCGGCCTGCTCTCCGCCGCCCTGGCCGCCGCCTTCGCCACCGCCGCCCTGAACCGCGACCCCCGACGCGGCTCCGGAGTCCTGTACCGGGCCACCGTCCTGCCGCTGCGCCGTCTGCACTCCGGCCTGCTCGGCGACTACATCGCCTGGCTGACCGTCGGCCTGGCCGCCCTCCTGGTCGCACTGGTCGCCCAGCTGTGACCGGGACGGCTCGCGGGCCCGTCCGGCGTCGACTTCCCGTGGCACGGCCACCCTGGCAGGTGCCGGGGCGACTGGCGGGCGAACCGGCCCCCCGGCCGCCCCGAAGGGCTCTCACCGGAGTCATCGAGGGTCACCGGCGCGGCGGACCGCAGTTCTCGCGGCCGACCGGGACCGGCCGCCCCTCGACGGCGACCCGGCTGACCACCGTGTCGAGGTCCGTCCCGAGGCGCTGGGCCGCCCTCGCGAGCAGCGTCAGGGCGGTGTGCGGGGTCACCCCGAACCGCTCCGTGGTGACGCCGATCGCCACGCCGGTGGCGTGCCGGCGGTCGAGCAGGTCGGCGACCGCGCGGGCCAGGGCGGAGCGGTCGAGCGCGATTGAGGCGTGGAGCGCGAGGACCGCCACCAGCCCCGGTGTGGGGCCCGCGGGTTCCGCGGGCGAACCGAGGTAGACGCTGAGGGCGGTGCACCCGTGCGGGTGGGTGCGCAGGTGTGCGGCGACCACCGTCCGCGCCCCGCAGCGCCGGGCCGGGTCCGCGAACCGGCCGGGGCGGCCCGGGTCCAGTCCGAGGACCACCTGTCCGCTGCCCTGGTGGCGGATCCGCGCCAGCGGCCCGGTGCCCGCCTCGCTCCGGGCCCGTTCGAGGGCCAGGAGCTGTGGGGAGCTCGCTGCCAGGACGTCGACGGAACCGTCGTCGTGCCAGGCGCTCACGGCGGCGCCCACGCAGTCCGGGACGGTGGTCCTGGCCAGCTGGAGGACGTCGGGCAGGGTGGAGAACGGCCGGGACCGTCCGTTCTCGCGGGCCGCCAGCTCGCCGAGTTCGGTCAGCAGCGGGCCGGACTCGCCGGCGGCCGTCGTCTCGTCGGTCACCGCCTCCGGGCCGGGTTTCCCACGGTCCAGGCCGATCAGGACCCTCGCGCGGGCGACGGCTCGGGCGGGTTCCGTCTCGCCGGTGTACACCGCGATGGTGTAGCAGACATCGCGCAGCCTCTGCTCGGCCTCCGCGGACCGCAGCGCCGACAGGGCGTCGTACTCCGCGACCAGATGGGCGAGCGCGGCCACGTCCACCAGGGACATGGGCACCTCCGGATGTACGTACGGCTCCGGACTCCGGCCGACGGACGTCGGCCGACCGGCACCGCAGCCGGGGCGGGACCGCCACACCCGGTTCTCCACCGCCACGGCGGCTTCGCGGGCTGGAGTTGATCACCGCAGTACAGGCAGCCCGAGCGCCTCCGCCGCGCGTCCGGCCACGCGCTTCTACCCGGCGCGGCCCCGCGCACACGCCCGACGGATCGCTCCGACCCCATGGAACGGGGCAGAACGGTTTCGCCGCCCCGGACCCGGAAAGCCGCCTGTCATGAAGGTCATCCCCGTATCCCCCGCGCCAACGTCCCCGAAAGGGGGCCGAGCGGCATGCTGCTGATCAGACCGCCGGGCGTCTACCGACCCCAGGGCGACACCGAGTTGCTGGTCTCCTGCCTGCACCGCGAGCGCCTCCGCAGCGGCAGCCGGGTGCTCGACCTCTGCACCGGGACGGGAGCGGTCGCCCTCGCGGCCGCCGAGGACGGCGCCCGGGTGACGGCGGTGGACCTCTCCGGCCGTGCCGTGGCCACGGCCTGGCTCAACGCCATGCTGCACCGCAGCGGCATCCGGCTGCACCGGGGCGACCTGCTGGCCCCGGTCGCGGAGCTCAGCTTCGACCTGATCACCGCCAATCCGCCCTACGTCCCGGCCGCGGCCACCGCGGCCCCCACGGGTGCCGGAACCGGGCCCGGGCTCGCGTGGGACGCGGGACCGGACGGACGGCTCGTGCTGGACCGGATCTGCCGGGAGGCACCCCGGCGGCTGGCCCGCGGGGGCGTCCTGCTCCTCGTCCAGTCCTCCCTCGCGAACGTGCCGGCCACCCTGGCGTCCCTGGGCACGGCCGGACTGCGGACGACGGTGGCGGCTCGTCGCCGACAGGCCTTCGGGCCGGTGATGGCAGCGCGGGCCGCACGCTTCGAGCGGCTCGGGCTGATCGCCCCGGGCCAGCGGCACGAAGTCCTGGTGGTGGTGCGCGGTGTCCGGGAACGCTGACCGGTCGACAACCCGGGTGGTCGTGGTGCCGGGCGGTCCGCTGCTCGTCGAGGGACCGGTGGAAGTGGTCCTGCCGGACGGAGAGGTCCGGGTGTCCGAGCGACCGGTCGTGGCACTGTGCGCGTGCCACCGGAGCCGGTGCTACCCGTTCTGCGACACCAGTCACCGACGTCCCCGCAGGCCGCGCTCGAACAACAGGGACACCTCAAGCAGCGGGGACACCAGCGGGAAGCGCGGCGGGAAGGGCTGAGCGCAGCGACGTACGGCCGGCTCGCCAGCAGCCGAGCACGTGGTCGGCGAACCGGCCCTCGACGACCTGTGCGGCCGCCAGCCCGAAGGCGATACCCGCTGCCAACTCGGGCTCACTCAGAATCAGTTGCTCCACGACCCCGTGCCGGACCAGCTGCTCGTGGACGGCGTCGGCCTCCACGTGCTCCCGGTAGAACAGTGTCCCGTCCGGCCCGCCGCCCAGCCGCTCCAGTGCGGCCGCCAGCCGCGCGGACCCGGGCGAGGAGGTGATCTCCAGGGCGGCGAACTGCCCGACGGCGGCGCCGCGCAGCGCCCGGTGCAGGCCGAAGAGCGTCATCAGGTTGACCACTGCGAGGGCGGGAGCCGGTACGAGGTCCAGGTAGTGCGCGTAGCCCGGTTCGAGGCCGAACGCCGCCATCATCCGGGCGTACAGGCCCGCGTGGGCACGTTCGGGACGGCCGGCACCGTACTCGTCGTAGACGATCGCCATCAGGACGGCCTGCGCCGGCCCGTGGATCCTCGGCAGCATCCACAGCTGCGGATCGGCCTCCTTGAGGTGGTAGACCGAACGGTGCACCAGGTACTCACGGACGTGCCGAAGCCTGCCCTCGTCACGCAGGAAGTGCGACGGCCCGGTGTCGTCCGGGGATTCCGCCAACAGCTGGTCGAGGGCTTCCCGCACCGGCCGGACGGGCTCCGCCTCGGCGCGCACCGCGGCGAGGAACGATCGCTCCAACTCCCTCCGCAGGTGCAGCAGTTCCGGCTCCCACTCCCAGCCCGGCAGGACCCCGTCCAGCCCCCGGTCATGGAGCTCGTAGCACAGGTGCAGCGCGAACTGGTGGTCCTCGCCCCAAGGTTCGCCGTACGACCCCGGCGACACCAGCAACCGCCCCGCCCCCGGCGGCCCCGCCGTCACCAACCCCAGCACCGCCGCCGACAACGGCCCCCGAACCCCGTACGCCGTGCCCCGCTCATCTCCGTCCATCACTTCCCGCCTCCTCCCGCACCAGTCAGATCTCATCCTCCATGCGGATCGCGTCTCTGAGATCCTGCACGGCCTCGCTCCGATCACCACCCTCCTCCGCGAGCAGGGCTGCGGCGATGGCATCGAGCTTGCGCTGGATCGCGTGCTCGGCCCGGCGTTCGGCGTTCTTGAGCAACGCGAGCAGCAGCAGGGTGACGGCCGACATCATGTCGCCGACGAGGAGCTGCCACGAGGTCGAGAGTCCCGCGGCGTGCACCGCGACGAAGCCCGCCACGAGCAGGACGCACAGCGCGTAGAACAGCGGGGAACTGGTCAGGTTGGACGCGCGCTCCGCCAGCCGCGCGAACCGCCCCCGGCCGCGCTCGGCCGGGTGGTCGAGCGTCATGGTCCCCTCACCCGCCCGGCGCGGTTCGGTCGGTGTTCCGCGCCGTGCAAGCGGTGGACCGCGAAGGCCCGTCGTCCGCCTCCCGGCTCAGGACCAGGGTCGGTTCGGGGTGTTCGGTGCGCTGGTCCACCACGCCTCCCGGGCTGTCGTCGGTGCCTCCGGCCGGAGTGTTCCGGCCGGAACGCTCCGGCGGGTACCCAGCCGGCCCCCGTTCACTCCGCACGGGTCCCGACTGCTCCAGTGCCGTTTGACCTCCTCCCCCGGGGGCAGACGCGGGTCGAGCCCGTCCCCGGACGAGACCCGACACGGAAACCGGTCCGAGCGGTCCGACCAGCCGCCCGGACCGCTCGCGTGGCGTCGGCACGAACCGGCGACGCAGAACTGGAGTAGCGATCATGGGAACCCCGCCGAACGATCCGGTGCCGCCCAGCCCCACCCCGCTCCCCGGGCCAGGCCCGCAGCCGGGTCCGTTGCCCGGGCCGGTCCCCGGGCCAGGCGGCCCGGACCCGGTCCCGCCCGCGCCGCCCCGGCCGGAGCCCGACCCACAGCCCGCGCCGGTTCCCCCGCCCGATCCGATCACCTGACGACCCGCCGGAGCAGACGCGGACGGCCCGCCTGCGCGCTGCCCGTCGTCCCCCGCCGCAAGCAACGACGCCCTCGGCTCCCGCCACCCGCCGGTTTCCCGCCCACCGCACCGGGCACGCGCGCCGCATGAAGACGTCCAGCTCTGCTCGGGCGGCCAGGCGCCGCCGCTACCTGCTCTGCCCACCACGCCACTTCGCCGTCGAGTACGCCATCAACCCGTGGATGGACCCGGCCCGGCCGGTCGAGCCGGCTGCCGCGCTCCAGCAGTGGAACGGGCTGCGCGCCGTCCTGCTCGACCTCGGACACCGGGTCGAACTCCTCACCCCCGTACGAGGGTTGCCGGACATGGTGTTCACCGCGAACGGCGCCACGGTGGTCGACGGCCGGGTCCTGGTCGCCCGCTTTCGGCACCACCAGCGCGCAGCGGAGGCCGACGCGCACCGACGCTGGTTCGTCGCGGCGGGCTACCGGCCGGTCCACACGGCGGGGCCGGTCAACGAGGGCGAGGGCGACTTCCTGCTCGCGGGGCCGCGGATCCTGGCTGCCACCGGCTTCCGCACGAGTCGGGCGGCACACCGCGAGGCCCGCCGGCTGCTGGACCGTCCGGTGGTCACGCTGACCCTGGTCGACCCGCGGTTCTACCACCTCGACACCGCGCTCGCCGTCCTCGACGACGACCGGATCATGTACTACCCGCCCGCGTTCGCCCCGGCCAGCAGGCGCCTGCTGCACGTGCTCTACCCGCGGGCGATCCTCGCCTCCGAGGCGGACGCGGTGGCGTTCGGGCTCAACGCCGTCAGCGACGGCCGCCACGTCGTCCTGCCCGCCGCCGCCCGCGGACTGGCGGGCCGCCTGCATGCCGAGGGGTACGTCCCCGTCCCGGTCCGCATGCCCGAACTCCTCAAAGGCGGCGGCGGCCCGAAGTGCTGCGTACTCGAACTGCGCCCCGCCTGACCGCCTGCTGTGCCTACCCGGCTCACCAGAAGCACCCGGATCCGGGCAGGCGCGGATCGCACGGGTTTGCGCCCCCGGTAGTCGGACAGACGCCGGAGCATCGAACCGTCACCGACCGAGGAGGTACGGCCGATTCACCGTGGCAACGGCACCATGACCGGGCGAACCGCCCTGGTGACCGGCTCCTCCCGGGGCCTCGGCCTGCTGATCGCGGGTGAACTCGCGGACCGCGGGTGCCGGGTGATGCTGTGCGGCCGCGACGAGTTCGCGCTGGAGCGGGCCGTACGACGGCTGAACGGCCGCCCCGGCGAGGTCGCCGCCACCGCTTGCGACCTCGTGGACGCGCAGGCGCCGCTCCGACTGGTCCGCGCGGTCCGCGAACGCTTCGGCGCCGACGTGGACCTGCTGGTCAACAACGCCGGCCTGATCCAGGTCGGCCCGGTCTCCGCGATGCAGGAGCAGGACTTCCGGCGGGCCCACGAGCTGATGACGATGGCACCGCTGCGGCTGGTCCAGGCGGTGCTCCCGTCGATGCGGGCCCGTGGCACGGGCTCGATCGTCATGGTCTCCTCGCTCGCCGGGCGTGTCCCGGCGCCGCACCTGCTGCCGTACGTGGCGGCCAAGTTCGCGCTCACCGGCCTGTCCGAGGGGCTCGCGGCGGAGCTCTCGCCGCACGGGATCCGGGTCACCACGGTCCTCCCGGGCCTGATGCGCACGGGTTCGCACACCGCCGCCGAGTTCGCCGGGCAGGCCGGGCAGGAGTACGCCTGGTTCGCCGCCGCCGCGTCGCTGCCCCTGGTGTCGATGGACGCCGAGCGGGCCGCCCGGCGGATCGTCCGCGCCGTCGAGGGCGGCCGGCGCGAGCTGGTCCTGACCCCCCTCGCCAAGGCCGGCGTGCTCGCCCACGGCGTCGCGCCGGCCACCACCGGCCGCCTGCTCGCACTGGCGTCCCGGCTGCTGCCGCCGGCCGGCGGCGCCCCCGAGCACGGGGTGCCGGGCGGGCGCGCTGCCGCCCGGCACCGACCGGGCGGCCCGGTGCACCGGCTCACCGTGCTCGGACGCCGGGCCGGACGGGCCGACAACCAGCCGACCACGTCCTGAGGGAGTCGCCATGAAGGCCGTGACATGGCACGGACGCCGTGACGTCCGCGTCGAATCCGTCCCCGACCCGGTGATCGAGAAGCCGACGGACGTCCTGGTCGAGGTCACCACCACCGGGCTGTGCGGATCGGACCTGCACCTCTACGAGGTCCTGGGCGCCTTCCTCGACGTGGGCGACATCCTCGGCCACGAGGCGATGGGCGTCGTCCTCGACGTGGGACCCGCCGTCCACGCGGTGTCGGCGGGAGACCGCGTGGTGGTGCCGTTCAACATCTCCTGCGGCACCTGCTACATGTGCGTCCAGGGCCTGCACTCGCAGTGCGAGACCACCCAGGTGCACGAGTACGGCACCGGAGCGGCGCTGTTCGGCTACACCAAGCTCTACGGACAGGTGCCCGGCGGCCAGGCGCAGTACCTGCGCGTGCCGTTCGGCAACACGCTGCCCGTCGTCGTCCCGCACGGGCCGCCGGACGACCGCTACGTGCTGCTGTCCGACGTGCTGCCCACCGCCTGGCAGGCCGTGGAGTACGCGGCGATCCCGCCCGGCGGCAGCGTCGCGGTGCTCGGCCTCGGCCCGATCGGGGACATGTGCACGCGCATCGCGCGCCACCGCGGCGCAGGCACCGTGATCGGGGTGGACCTGGTGCCCGAACGGCTGGAGCGCGCCCGGGAGCGCGGCGTCGACGTGCTCGACCTGGCCCGGCTCGGCGCCCGGGTCGTCGACGCCGTCCGGGAGCGCACCGGCGGCCGGGGCCCGCACGCCGTGATCGACGCGGTGGGCATGGAGGCCCACGGCTCGCCCGCCGCGACGGCCGCGCAGCGCATGACGTCCCTGCTGCCGGGCGCCCTGGCCTCCCGGCTGATGGCCCGGGTCGGCCTCGACCGGCTCCACGCGCTCCACCTCGCGGTGGACCTGGTCCGGCGCGGCGGCACGGTCTCGCTCTCCGGCGTCTACGGCGGCATGACCGATCCGCTGCCGCTGCTGACCATGTTCGACAAGCAGTTGCAGCTGCGAATGGGCCAGGCGAACGTCCTGCGCTGGATGGACGACCTGCTGCCGCTCGTCAACGACGGCGATCCGCTCGGCGTCGAGGACTTCGCCACCCACCACCTGCCGCTGAGTGAGGCCCCCAGCGCCTACGAGATGTTCCAACACAAGGACGACGGCATGGTCAAGGTCCTGTTCCAGCCCTGACACCGTCGCCGAGGCGTCCTTGCCGACGAAGGAGGAGACCATGCCGGCCGGTTCGAGCAGGAAGCGTGAGCGCCAGTACGAGCACATCAAGGAGAGCGCCCTGGACCGGGGGGAGAGCGAGAAGCGGGCCAAGGAGATCGCCGCCCGCACGGTGAACAAGGAACGGGCGCGGCACGGCGAGTCCAGGACGGCCAGCCGCTCCTCGATCCACGACATCTCGTCCGCCCGGCGCGGCGGCCTGCGGTCCCACTCGGGTTCCCAAGGACCGACCAAGGAGCAGCTCTACAACGAGGCCAAGCAGCGCAACATCCACGGCCGCTCGAAGATGAACAAGGAGGAACTCGCCGACGCACTCGGACACTGACACACCCGCTCGACAGCTCGACGACCGCCGCGCGGGCCGCCCAGCGGGGTCCGGGGCGGGCCCGGATCGCGAGCAGGACGAAACCGGCCGGTAGTGCGTAGCCGGCCCCCCAGCCGCGGGGGGGCGGGGGGGGGCGGGCCCGGGCGCCCCCCGGGCGCGGCGGCGCGGCGCGGCCGCGCGGGGCCGGCGGGCGGGGGCGGGGCGGGCG
>NZ_JBHYGR010000006.1:39801-54399 GCF_042738155.1 Kitasatospora sp. NPDC059088
CCGCGGAGGCCGCCCCCCCCCCCCCGGGGGGGGGGGGCGCCCCCGCCCCCCCCCCCCCGGCCCGGGCCCCCCCCCCCCCGGGCCCCGCGCCCGGTTCGGACGGCCGGGGCCGAACCGCGTTTCGCAACAGCGTGTGCCCGGACGCGGGGCAGGCAGCTGTGCCGACGTCTCCGGGCCGCCACGTCTTGTCCCTCTTCTGACGGTTACCCGCACTTGGTGGGTGCTCCCGCCACGCCCGACGACCGCCGCCGGGACCAGCTGCGGGGACCACGGAGGAAAGATCATGAAGGTTGCCGACTACCTGTTGCGACGGCTGCGCGAGTGGGAGGTCGAGCACGTCTTCGCCTACCCCGGCGACGGCATCAACGGACTGCTCGCCGCGTGGGGCCGGGCCGAGGACCGGCCGCGGTTCATCCAGGCCCGTCACGAGGAGATGGCCGCCTTCCAGGCCGTGGGGTACACCAAGTTCTCCGGCCGTACCGGGGTGTGCGCGGCCACCTCCGGTCCCGGCGCGATCCACCTGCTCAACGGGCTGTACGACGCGAAGCTCGACCACGTGCCGGTGGTGGCGATCGTGGGGCAGACCGACCGCAGCGCCATGGGCGGCTCCTACCAGCAGGAGGTGGACCTGCTGTCGCTCTACAAGGACGTGGCCTCGGAGTTCTGCGAGATGGTCACCGTCCCCGCACAGCTGCCCAACGTCCTGGACCGGGCGATCCGCATCGCCACCACCCGCCGCACCGTGACCGCGCTGATCGTCCCCGCCGACGTGCAGGAACTCGACTACGAGCCGCCCGCCCACGTCTTCAAGCAGGTCCCCTCCAGTCTCGGGGTCCCCCACTACGCGCCGGTGCCGGGGGACGACGACCTGGCCCGGGCCGCAGAGGTCCTGAACGCGGGCGAGAAGGTCGCCGTGCTCGTAGGCCAGGGCGCGCGCCGGGCCCGCCCCGAGGTCGAGCAGGTCGCGGAACTCCTCGGTGCCGGCGTCGCCAAGGCCCTGCTCGGCAAGGACGTCCTCCCCGACACGCTGCCGTACGTCACCGGCTCGATCGGCCTGCTCGGCACCCGGCCCTCCTACGAGATGATGCGCGACTGCGACACCCTGCTCGTGGTCGGATCGAGCTTCCCCTACAGCCAGTTCCTGCCGGCCTTCGACCAGGCCAGGGCAGTGCAGATCGACCTGGACCCGTCCATGGTCGGCCTGCGCTACCCGTTCGAGGTGAACGTCGTCGGCGACGCCGCCGAGACGCTGCGCCGGCTGCTCCCGCTGCTGGAGCGCAAGGAGGACCGCACCTGGCGCAAGACGGTCGAGGAGAACACCGAGCGCTGGTGGGAGGTCATGCAGCGCCGAGCCGAGGTGACCGCGGACCCGGTCAACCCGGAGTACGTGCTGCACACCCTGGACGCGTTGCTGCCCGAGGACGTCATGCTGTCCTCCGACTCCGGGTCGGCCGCCAACTGGTACGCCCGCCACCTGCGGATGCGCGGCAGCATGCGCGGCTCGCTCTCCGGCACGCTGGCCACGATGGGCCCCGGCGTGCCGTACGCGATCGGCGCCAAGTTCGCCCACCCCGATCGGCCGGCCATCGCCGTCGTCGGCGACGGCGCCATGCAGATGAACGGCCTGGCCGAGCTGATCACCGCCGCCAAGTACTACCACGAGTGGACGGATCCGCGTCTGGTCGTGGCGGTGCTGAACAACCAGGACCTGAACCAGGTCACCTGGGAGATGCGCGCCATGCAGGGCGCCCCGCAGTTCGAGCCCTCCCAGCATCTGCCCGACGTCCGCTACGCCGACGTCGCCCGGTCGTTCGGCCTCGACGGCGTACGGGTCGAGCGGCCCGAGGACGTGGGGCCCGCCTGGAGCCGGGCGCTGGCGGCGGACCGACCGTTCGTCATCGACTTCCGCACCGACCCGGCGGTGCCGCCGATCCCGCCGCACGCGACCTGGGACCAGGTCAAGGCCGCCGCCTCCGCCGTGCTGCACGGCGACAGCGACCGGGCCGCCGTCGTCCGCCAGGGGGTCAAGGCCAAGGTCCAGGAATTCCTGCCCGGCGGCCGGAGCTGACCATGGCCGACGCGCGGAAGGTGGACGTGGACCTGGCGGCCCTGGAACGGGCGCTGCGGGAGGAGGTGGACGGCGAGGTCCGCTTCGACCCGGGCAGCCGCGGCGCGTACGCGACCGACGGCTCCAACTACCGGCAGGTGCCGCTCGCCGTGGTGGTGCCCCGGACGGTCGAGGCGGGCGCGACGGCGCTCGCGGTGTGCTCGCGCTTCGCCGCGCCGGTGCTGTCCCGCGGCGGCGGCACCAGCCTGGGCGGACAGTGCACCAACACCGCCGTCGTCATCGACTGGACGAAGTACTGCAACCGCCTGCTGTCGGTGGATCCGCCCGCACGGACCTGCGTCGTGGAGCCCGGCATCGTGCTGGACGAACTGAACCGGCAACTCGCCCCGCACGGGCTCATGTTCGGTCCCAAGCCGTCCACCCACACGCACTGCGCGCTGGGCGGGATGATCGGCAACAACAGCTGCGGCGCCTCCGCCCAGGTCTACGGCAAGACCGTCGACAACGTCCGGCGCCTGGAAGTGCTCACCTACGACGGCGTCCGCTTCTGGGCCGGCCCCACCGACGACCAGGAGTACCGGCGGATCGTGGGCGCCGGCGGTCCGCGGGCCCGGCTCTACCGAGGCATGAAGGACCTCGTCGACCGCAACCTGGCCGCCATCCGGCGCGGCTACCCCAAGATCCCCCGCCGGGTCTCCGGCTACGACCTGGACTCACTGCTGCCGGAGAACGGCTTCGACGTGGCCAGGGCCCTGGTCGGCAGCGAGGGCACCCTGGTGGCCGTCCTGCGGGCCGAACTCGAACTGGTCCCGGTGCCGGCCGCCGAAGCCCTGCTGGTGCTCGGGTTCGACGACATCTACCGGGCGGCCGACGCCGTCCCCGAACTGCTCGCCCACAGCCGGCCCAGCCAGCTGGAGGCCGTCGACGGGCGGATGGCCCAGCTCATGCGCGAGGAGCGCGCCTACCTCGACTCCCTGGAGCGGCTGCCCGAGGGCGACAGCTGGCTGCTGCTCCAGTTCACCGGCGACACCGAGGCGGAGGCCGACGGCAAGGCCCGGGACCTGCTGCGCGCCCTCGGCCGCTCCGAGGACGACCCGTCCGTGGCACTCTCGGACGACCCGCCGCGCGAGCAGGAGATGCTCAGGGCCCGGGAGGCCGGGCTGGGCGTGACCGCCCGGCCCCCGGACGGCGCCGAGACCTGGGAGGGTTGGGAGGACTCCGCCGTCGCGCCCGAGAAACTGGGCGACTACCTGCGCGACCTGGAACGGCTCTTCGCCCGCTACGGCTACCAGCAGGCCTCCCTGTACGGACACTTCGGGCAGGGCTGCGTCCACACCCGGATCCCGTTCGAACTGTGCGAGGGCCGCGGGGTCGAGGCGTTCCGGGCCTTCCTGTTCGACGCGGCCGACCTGGTCGCCTCCTACGGCGGTTCGCTGTCCGGGGAACACGGTGACGGCCAGGCCCGCGGCGAACTGCTGCCCCGGATGTTCGGCGCGCCGCTGGTCGAGGCGATGGGCGAGCTCAAGTCCCTCTTCGACCCGGGCGACCGGATGAACCCGGGCAAGGTCGTCCGCCCGTACCGCGTCGACGACAACCTGCGCCTCGGCGCCCGCTGGCGCCCTGAACCGCACCGCGCGACGCAGTTCGCGTACCCCGACGACGACGGCGACTTCGGGCAGGCCGTCCTGCGGTGCGTCGGCATCGGCAACTGCCGCACCCACCGGGGCGGGGTGATGTGCCCCTCGTACCGCGCGACCCTGGAGGAGGAGCACTCCACCCGCGGACGGGCCCGGCTGCTGTTCGAGATGCTCGGCGGGGTTCTTCGGCCATCCCGAGGTCTACATCGTGGCGCTGCCGTTCATCTCCCTGGCCTCGCTGCTGATCGCCGTGCCGACCGGGGTGAAGTTCTTGAACTGGGTCGGCACCATGTGGAACGGCTCGCTGTCCTTCGAGACCCCGATGCTGTTCTCCCTGGGCTTCCTGGCGACCTTCCTACTCGGCGGCCTGACCGGGGTGCTGCTGGCCCCGCCGCCCATCGACTTCCACGTGACCGACAGCTATTTCGTCGTCGCCCATCTGGACGGCCCGATGGTCGGCGGTGAGCTGGTCCAGCAGGTCTTCGTCGGAGTGCGCGGCTCAGCCCTCCAGGGCGTCGGCTATGCGGTGCAGCACGCCACCGGCGGACGGGCGGCGCGGCGCGGTCTCGCGTACGGCCTGCATCCGCTCGCCGATCTCCTGGAGCTCCTTGCGGCCGAGGGCGGCCCGGACCATCGGGAACCACGATGCCTCTTCCTGCTCGATGTGCCGTTCGACGGCGTCGATCAGGACGGCGGTCTTGGCGTCGTAGCCCTCGTCGCCGGGCGACATCCGGCTCAGCTCCTCGCAGAGCACGTCGGCGACGTGGTGTTCCTCCTTGGCCCGGTCCATGTCCTCGGCGAGCCCGGGTACCTCCTGGCGGATCCGGGGGTAGACCAGTTCGTCCTCCAGATAGGTGTGCACGGTCAGCGCCTCGATGATCCGCCGGACCGCATCGGTCCGTGCCCGGTCGTCGCCGTCCTGGGCCAGCCCCCGGTATTCGCGGAACAGACCGCGGACCTCCTTGTGGTCCTCCCGCAGCAGGACGATCGCATCGTTCGACATCGCAGGGCTCCTTCGTCCTCGGCCCCCTGTGTGAACCGGGCGTGTCCCCTGGCAGGGCGGCACCAAACGCGGGCCGTCGGCGGAGCCACCACAGGTGGATCCGCACGGACCGCGCGGTTTACCGCGGCCCTTCCCGGGCAGGCGCACGGTACGTCCCGGCTCCGGAGTGACCACCGGGACGGCCATCGTCACCCGCTGTGGCGGCCGGCACCCCACGTCGGCCGCCACAGCGGTGCGCTCACCCCGGGCCGGACACGTCGAACGATGCACGAATCCTTTCTCGTGCGTCGGCAATGGTGAAAGACGGGTCCTATCGTGGAGGCATGGACAGCGGCAGGACGACCGACCGGCAGTGGACGTTCCTGACCAACCACGCCCGCGTCCTCGTGCAGATCGCCCGCGACCCGGGCATCCGGGTGCGCGACATCGCCACCTGCTGCCTGCTCACCGAACGAGCCGTCCAACGCATCATCAGCGACCTCGAACAGGCCGGATACCTCAGCCACGAACGCCGCGGCCGCGCCAACCACTACCGCGTGATCGCCGCCAAACAGCTGCGGCACCCCGCCGACGCCGGCCCGACTGTCGCCGAACTCCTCGCCGCCCTGCTGCACCGACCTGCCGACGGCCAGCAGGAAACGGACGGCCATCGGGGCCAGGCGCCGACCACGCCGGAGTCCTCCGGACCGTGACCATGCACGCCTGATGCCGGGCGGGGCCCGCGCCGTCCCGGACGAACCGCGCCGGTGTGACGGACCGATCCGGACCCCGTATCAGGTCCGGCTCTGCCCCGTAACCCGGTTACCCCGTCGGACCGGGCCAGGCGCAGACGCGCTGGGCCGGGTAGCGGGCCCGGTGGCCATCCGCAGGGGCGAGGGTCCAGCCCCGAGCGGGGGCGCCATTGCGAGCACATCAAGGAGAGCCTGCTCGACCACAGGTGGACGAGGAACAGGCCGAGGAGACCGCGGCCACACGGTTGACAAGGAACGTGCCCGACACGGGAGTCGAAGACCGGGAGCCGCAGCTCGACGCACGACATCCCGTCCGGCCGGCGAGGCGGGCCACCGGCGCCCGAGCCGCCGAGTACCGCAGCGGGTGAATCCGCCCTCCGGACACCACCCACAACGGAAGGAGCCCGGAACCATGACCCGCCAACCACCGAACGAGGACGGGTTCACCGTTCAGGTCCACCCGTGGGCCGAAGGAACCGTCCTGGCGCCGTACGGCGAGCTCGACCTGGAAACCGTCGCCGACCTGGAGGCTGCCCTCACCCCGGCGCTGGCCCAGCCCGGCAGGGTCATCGTGGTCGACTGCGCCGGCCTGGAGTTCTGCGACTCCACCGGACTCAACCTCCTGCTCCGGGCCCGGGCCCGCGCGACGGCGGACGGCAGCCGCATCGAGCTGGCCTGCCCCGGCCGATGATTCGGCGCATGCTCGAACTCACCGGCGTCACGCACGCGTTCCCGATCCGCGACACCGTCCCCGGCTGATGGGGGAAGGCACCTGACGGCCGGCTGACCACCGTCGAACCGGAGCCGAACCGGCCGAAGAGGCCAGTTCCCGGCCGGTCCGAAGGTCGGCGTTCGCCCGCGCCCTGCGGCCTGATACCTGTCACGGCTGTCACCCTTCGGCCTCCGGTGGCACAGTGGGATCAGGCGACGGGGCTGCCGCCGTCGGGCCGGGGCGCAGTGCACGGCGCCTGGCCGAAGGGCGATCCGGACGGTGGGACGGATGGACGAGCAACTGGCGGCGGGCGGAGAGCAGGCGCTCCGGCAGCTCCTGGCCGGGCTGACGGCCGTCCGCGACGGCGACTTTCGCATCCGGCTGACTCCGGGGAAGCCCGGAGTGCTGTCGGAGATCGCGGAGGTCTTCAACGGCATGGCCGACCAGCTGGCCCGGGTGACCTCCGAAGTGACCCGGGTGGCCCGCGAGGTCGGTACCGAGGGGCGTCTCGGCGGCCAGGCGCAGGTGCCGGGAGCGTCGGGCACCTGGTCGGACCTGACCGACTCGGTGAACGCGATGGCGGGCAATCTGACCGGGCAGGTGCGCAACATCGCCCAGGTGACCACCGCGGTGGCCCGCGGTGACCTCACTCAGAAGATCGACGTGGACGCCCGCGGGGAGATCCTGGAACTCAAGAACACCGTCAACACGATGGTCGACCAGCTGTCCGCCTTCGCCGACGAGGTCACCAGAGTCGCCCGCGAGGTCGGCACCGAGGGCCGCCTGGGCGGACAGGCCCGGGTCGAGGGCGTCGCGGGGACCTGGCGCGACCTGACCGACTCGGTGAACTTCATGGCCGGGAACCTCACCGCCCAGGTCCGCAACATCGCCCAGGTCGCCACGGCCGTCGCCGAGGGTGACCTCACCCGCAAGATCGACGTGGACGCCCGCGGGGAGATCCTGGAGCTCAAGACGACCCTCAACACGATGGTCGACCAGCTGTCCGCCTTCGCCGACGAGGTCACCAGAGTCGCCCGGGAGGTCGGCACCGAGGGCCGCCTGGGCGGACAGGCGGACGTGCGCGACGTCTCCGGGACGTGGCGCGACCTCACCGAGTCCGTGAACGTCATGGCGGACAACCTGACCGCCCAGGTCCGCTCGATCGCCGAGGTGACCACGGCGGTCGCCGGGGGCGACCTCACGCAGAAGATCCGGGTGGATGCCCGCGGGGAGATCCTGGAGCTCAAGGAGACCATCAACACGATGGTCGACCAGCTGTCCGCGTTCGCCGACGAGGTGACCAGGGTGGCCCGGGAGGTCGGCACCGCCGGCAACCTGGGCGGGCAGGCCACCGTCCGGGGCGTCTCCGGCACCTGGAGGGACCTCACCGAGAACGTGAACGTGATGGCCTCCAACCTGACCGGCCAGGTGCGCTCGATGTCGGAGGTCGCGACGGCCGTCGCGCGCGGTGACCTCTCGAAGAAGATCACCGTGGAGGCCAAGGGCGAGGTCGCGGCCCTCGCGGGCGCGATCAACACCATGGTCGACACCCTGTCGGTGTTCGCCGACGAGGTGACCAGGGTCGCCCGCGAGGTCGGCACCGAGGGCATCCTCGGCGGTCAGGCCCGGGTGCCGAACGTCGCCGGCACCTGGAAGGACCTCACCGACAACGTCAACTCCATGGCGCACAACCTCACCAGCCAGGTGCGCAACATCGCCCAGGTGACCACGGCGGTCGCCGAGGGCGACCTGACCCGCAAGATCGACGTGGACGCCCGCGGCGAGATCCTGCGGTTGAAGACCACCGTCAACACCATGGTCGATCAGCTGAGCTCCTTCGCCGCAGAGGTCACCAGGGTCGCCCGCGAAGTCGGCAGCGAAGGCCGGCTCGGCGGCCAGGCAGAGGTCGAAGGCGTCTCGGGCACCTGGAAGCGCCTCACCGAGAACGTCAACGAACTGGCCGGCAACCTGACCCGGCAGGTCCGCGCCATCGCCGAGGTCACCAGCGCCGTCGCAGCCGGCGACCTCACCCGCTCGATCAGCGTGGACGCCTCCGGCGAGGTCGCCGACCTCAAGGACAACATCAACGCCATGGTCGGGTCCCTGCGCGACACCACCCTGGCCAACCAGGAACAGGACTGGTTGAAGTCCAACCTGGCCCGTTTCTCCGCCGCCGTCCAGGGTCGACGTGACGTCCGGGCCGTCGCCGACATGATCACCGACGAACTGACCGCCCTGGTCGGCGCCCAGTACGGCGCCTTCTACCTCGCCGAGGAGACCGAGGACCACCCCGAGCTCGTCCTCATCAGTGCCTACGGCCGCTCCCTCGCGGACCTCCCGGAACAGCGCCTGCGGCTCGGGGACTCCCTGGTCGGCCAGGCCGCCCGTAGTCGGCGGATCATCGCCGTCGACGACCTGCCGGCCGGCTACGCCGTCATCGGTTCCGGAGCCGGGCGGGCGGACGCCCGGTACCTGGTCGTCCTGCCCATCACCTTGGAGGAACGGCTCCTCGGCGTCCTGGAGTTCGCCTCCGTCCACCCGTTCACCCCGGTCCACCTCGACTTCCTGGAGCAGTTCACCGAGTCCTGCGGCGTCAACATCGGCACCCTGCTCGCCAACGCCCGCACCGACGAACTGCTCGCCGAGTCCCAGCGACTGACCGCCGAACTCCGGTCCCGGTCCGAGCAGTTGCAGAAGGGACAGGAGGAGCTGCAACGCTCCAACACCGAACTGGGCGAGCAGGCCGCCCTGCTCGCCCAACGCAACGGCGACATCGAGGCCAAGAACCTGGAGATCGAGCAGGCCCGTCAGGAACTGGAGGAACGCGCCCGGCAGTTGAGCCTGACCTCGACGTACAAGTCCGAGTTCCTGGCCAACATGAGCCACGAACTGCGCACCCCGCTCAACAGCCTGCTCATCCTCGCCCAACTGCTCGCCCAGAACACCGGCGGCAACCTCACCGCCAAACAGGTCGAGTACGCGGGCGTCATCCACTCCGCCGGCGCCGACCTGCTCCAGCTCATCAACGACATCCTCGACCTCTCCAAGGTCGAGGCCGGAAAGATGGAGATCACTCCCGAGCCCTTCCTCGTGCGCGAACTCCTGGAGTACGTGGAATCCACCTTCAAACCCCTTGCGGACCAGAAGGGACTCCACTTCGAGGTCTCCCTGGACCGCAGCATTCCCGACGAACTCGTCGCCGACCAGGCCAGGCTGCGCCAGGTACTGCGCAACCTGCTCTCCAACGCCGTCAAGTTCACCGACACCGGCCGGGTCGAGCTCCGGATCGAGCGTGCCGAGGGAGCGGACGTGCCGCCCGAGCTCCGCCGGACAACCGCGGTGGCCTTCCACGTCGAGGACACCGGCATCGGCATCGACACCGCCCACCTGGAAACCATCTTCGGCGCCTTCCAGCAGGAGGACGGCACCACCAGCCGCCGCTTCGGCGGCACCGGCCTCGGCCTGTCCATCAGCCGCGAACTCGCCCGGCTCCTCGGCGGAAGCCTCGACGTCACCTCCACACCCGGACGAGGCAGCCGCTTCACGCTATACCTGCCGGTCACCGAGCCGCAGCAGGAGAACGGCGACCCCGCCGATCCGCTGATCCTCGTGGTCGAACCCGACCCGCCGGGCCTGCTCACCCTTCTCACCCGAACCGCCGTCGAATCCGTGGGCGCGACCGAGGCGGCGGCAAAGGTCGTCAGCGCCGAAGACGCACCGGGGCTGCGGGCGGCCCTGTCCGGACCCGGCCCGCAGTGCGTCATCCTCGACCTCTCCCGCTCCGGCGAACTCGCACCGACCCTGCTGGAGGAGCTGGCGGACGGTACTCCCGTCCTCGGCTACGCAGGCGACCGGACGCGCCGGCCCCCCGGTGACGCGATCGGAGGCATCGACCTCGTCCACGGACTGGACGACCTGCACGACCGGGTGATCCAGCTGCTCGGCGGGCGCCGTCCCGTACAGCAGAGCCCCGCACCGGCATCCGCCACCGCGGACGAAGCGGTCGCCGGGCGGACCGTCCTGATCGTCGACGACGACATCCGCAACGTCTTCGCCTTGGCCGAGGCCCTCGAACAGGGCGGTCTGAACGTGCTGCACGCCCCGGACGGCAACGCCGGTCTCGCCCTGCTGCGAGCACACCCCGAAACCGCGCTCGTCCTGATGGACGTGATGATGCCCGGGCTGGACGGCTACGGCGCCATCGCCGCCATCCGTGCCGACGAACGCTTCGCCCACCTGCCGGTCGTCACCGTCACGGCGAAGGCCATGCCCGGGGACCGGGAGAAGAGCCTCGCGGCGGGCGCCGACGACCACGTCACCAAGCCGGTCGACACCGGCAGCCTGCTCGACCGGATCCGACAGTGGACGGACCTTCCGTGACCGCCGAGGAGGAGCCCGGGAGGACCACCGCCCGGGCCTTGGCCGCGACCGTCCGCCGACTCCAGGACGCCGCCGCGCGAACCCGGGAGGAGGCCCGACGCAGAACGGTCGTCGACGTGGCCACGGGCATGCTGGCCGAACGGCTCGGGCTCGTGCCCGCCGAAGCCTCCGCACGCCTGGCCCGGCTCGCCCGCGAGGCCGGCGTACCGGTCCCGACCCTGGCCGCCGACATCGCCCGCATCCACGACGCCACGCCCGAGGCCCCCGAGGGCGGCCTGGCCGCCCCGCCGCACCTGACGCCCGCCCTCGCGGCCGAAACCGACCTCCAACGGGCCGCCGACGCGGTCCTGGAACAGACGGACCCGCTCGGCGTCCGCGGCGTGGCACTCTGGCAGCGGCTGCCCGGCGGAGCGCTCGCCCTCGCGGCGCACGCCGGGCTCACCGCCGACGAAGCCGCCGTCTGGAGCCGGGTCCCGCCCCGCGTCGACACCCCCGCGCAGCATGTCGTCCAAGGCGGAACGGCCCTGTGGCCCGGCGACCGGGCCGCAGCACTTCCTTCGATCGGTGCCGCAAACGCGCGGGCCGTGCTGCCGCTGCTGGACGGGGGCCGCTGCCGTGGCGCGTTCGAGGTGCTGTGGTCCGGGCCCGCTCCCGCCCTCGGTCCGTCCCACCGCCGACTGCTGGTCGGGCTCGCCGACCTCTGCGCGACCCTCCTCGGCCCCGTACAGGAGCCCGAACCGGCCGACGAACTCGCCGTCCTGCTGGAGGGGCTGCTCTCTCCCGCGCTGCTGCTGGAACCGGTCATCCGGGGCGGGCAGGCCACTGATTTCACGCTCGTGCGGGTCAACACCCGCTTCGACGACCCGCTGGGCCGCCCCCGGCAGGCGCTGGAGGGTGCCTCTCTCCTGGAGACCTACCCGCTCGCCTGCGCCACCGGGCTCTTCGAACGGCTGCTGCGGGCCCACCGCACCGGCATCCCCCTGCCCGGCGAGTCCGTCAAACTGGGCTTCACCACGGGACGACTCGCGCTTCCCGCCGACACCCAGCTGGCCATCGCCCCGTTCGGTGGCCGGCTGGTGGTCGGATGGCAGCTGGGGACCTCACCGTCCGACGACGACCAGCAGGTCGCACTACTGCGCCAGGCACAACGGCTGGCCCGCGTCGCCGGATTCGAGGAACTCCCCGGCCAGGGCGTGATCCGCTGGAGCGACGGCCTGCGAGAACTCTTCGGCCTGCCGCCCGAAGCCGCACCCGTCCCACTGCGCCACCTGACCCGGCTCGTCCACCCGGACGACGAACCCGCCGTACGGCGCCTGGTCGACACGGTCCGACAACGACACCGCACCGCCTCAGGGGTCTTCCGCCTCGCCCTCCCGGACGGCACGCACCGCTACGCCCACGTGATCGCCGAGCCGCTGCTCGACGACGACGGCCGGCTCCTCGCAATCCGCGGCGCCTACCACGACGTCTCCGCGCAGCACCGGACCGAGGTCGCGCTCGACGCCACCCAGGAGCGCCTCGCCGACAGCGAGAAGCAGGCCTCTGAGGGTGAGCAGCTGGCGCTGCGGCTGCAGCAGGCCATCCTGCCCAGCGCACCGCCTCCGCTCGCCGCGATGGGGCTGCGCGCCACCGTACGCTACCGGCCGGCCGCACAGCGCGACCGGGTGGGCGGGGACTGGTACGACGTGCTGCCGCTGCCGGACGAGCGGGTACTGCTCGCGGTCGGCGATGTGGCCGGCCACGGCGTCGGCGCTGCCACCGGCATGGTCGCCCTGCGGCACGCGCTGCGCGGTCTGGCCGTCACGGGTGCCGGGCCGGGCCGACTGCTGGAGTGGGCGAACGCTGTCGCACTGCGCGAGCCGGGCCAGGTGACCGCCACAGCCGCCTGTGTGCTCTTCGACCCGGCGGCAGGCCAGCTGCGCTGGGCCCGCGCGGGCCATCTGCCGCCGGTCCGGTTCAGTGGCGAGGGAGCGGAACTCCTGCCACTGCCCCACGGGGTACTGCTCGGCGCTCTGCAGGAGGCCCGCTACGAGGAGCGGACCGTGCGGCTCGGCACCCACGACGTACTGCTGCTCTACACCGACGGCCTGGTCGAACGGCGGGACCGCCCGGCCGAGGAGTCCGTGGACGAGCTGATCCGGGCCGCCGGGCCGCCCGGCCCCGACCTGGAGCACTACCTCGACCGGCTGCTGGCCCTCAGCTCGGCCGACACCCAGGACGACACCTGCCTGATCGCCGTCCGGGTCGAATAGGTCGCACAGAGCGGGCGGCGGCGTGTGCGCGCAGCGTTAGGAGCGGACGGGTCCGGGTAGGCGCGGCCGAGTGAGGGGGTGGCCGAGACCGGGACCGAAAGGGACTCCCATGTTGCTACTGCTAGGACTACTGCTGACGGCGGCGTCCGGCACATTCGCCGGACTGCTGATCGCGGACAACCTCTCCGGTGGACCCGAGTACCAGGTCACGGTGCTGGGCAACGACCTCGTGACGCTCAACAGCCTCGGCGTCTTCCTGTCCGGCGTCGCCCTCGCCCTGCTCTTCTGCCTCGGCC
Source organism: Kitasatospora sp. NPDC059088 (assembly GCF_042738155.1). Lineage (NCBI taxonomy): Bacteria > Bacillati > Actinomycetota > Actinomycetes > Kitasatosporales > Streptomycetaceae > Kitasatospora > Kitasatospora sp. NPDC059088. The sequence goes on from NZ_JBHYGR010000006.1 coordinate 52,881, forward strand.
TCGCCCTGATCGGGCTGACCAGGCGGGCCCCGCGCCGCCGGCCGCGGCCGATCACCCACCGGGCACCGTACCGCCGGGCCCGCCCGGCGCAGCCCATCGAGCCTGTCGAGCCGCTCGCCCCGCCGGTGGAGGCGGAAACCCCGGCACCGGAACGGCGGGCCGCCGAACAGGGTGGTCGGGCCGCCGGGATGCCGGAGGCCGAACCCGCACGAGGCGGCCGGATCCGGCACCTGTTCGGACACTGACAACAGAGGAGTGGTAGAGCCCGGACGACACGGCGGAGGAGCACGGGAGGTGCTGACGGATGACCAGGGCACCGCTGGCCGCCGCTTCGCGCGCTCACGGCGGGGTACGGGCTCGAGGACTGCGGCTGTCGCGGCACGCGGGGGCCTCGGCCGAGGCCCGGGCCCTGACCGTCGCCTTCCTGGCCGACGTGGCCGATCCCGTCGTGGCAGTCGACGCCGCGCTCCTGGTGGCCGAACTGGTGGGCAACGCCGTACGCCACACGGGTCAGCCGGGCTGGCTCCTCCTTGTCCGCCGCCCCGACCTCCTACGGATCGAGGTCAGCGACTCCAGCCCCCGTCCGCCGGTGCCGCGTCGCCCGCGCGGCCCCGGTGAACCGGGCGGCCACGGCCTGTTGCTGCTGGACCGCCTCGCACTGCGCTGGGGCTGGCGTCGGTGGGGCCCGGGAAAGGTCGTCTGGTGCGAGCTGCGGATTCCGGCTGGTTGACGGTCCCTGCCAGGCGCCCGGAGCACTCCAGCAGCATCACGTGCACGAACGCCTGCGGCAGGTTGCCCCGCCCACGCCTTGCCTCCGGAACGCACGGACTCGGCCACCCCACGCAACCCCGGCGCGTCCCGGTCGGTTCGTCCCGGCATCCGCGCTTACGACGGCGCGGGCCGGGCAGGCGCTGGGGCGGCCGGGAGAGACCCGGTCGGTGACCCCGAGGAGGCACAGGATGAGCATGGTCAAGGAGTCCGTCGAGGTCGGCGTCCCGCTGCGCACCGCCTACAACCAGTGGACGCAGTTCGAGGAGTTCCCCCGGTTCATGGAGGGTGTCGACTCGGTGACCCAGCTGGACGACCGGCACAACCACTGGCGCACGAGCATCGGCGGCGTCAGCCGTGAGTTCGACACCGAGATCGTCGACCAGCTGGCCGACGAGCGGATCGCCTGGCGCACCATGGACGGGGAGGTGCAACAGAAGGGCGTCGTGACCTTCGAGCGGCTCGACGACCGGCACACCCGCGTCAACATGGCCATCGACTTCCAGCCCGAAGGCATGGCGGAGAGGGCCGGCGACCTGTTCGGCGTCGTGGACCGCAGGGTGAAGGGAGACCTTCACCGGTTCAAGGAGTTCATCGAGCAGCGCGGCCGGGAGGAAGGCGGCTGGCGGGGCAGGATCTCCCCCGCCTGAGGTCTCCCGACCTCGACCACGACGTGGGGGGGGGGGGGGTCTGCGCCGCGCGCCCCCCCCCGGGGTGGGGCCGTGACCGCGGGGGGGGTTTAATTGATAGT
>NZ_JBHYGR010000006.1:54409-68669 GCF_042738155.1 Kitasatospora sp. NPDC059088
TCGCGCGCGGCCGCGGGGGGGGCGCGGGGGGGGGGGGCGACTGCCCCCCCGCGTCGCTGACCCCACTCCCTCCCCCGCGCGGGGGGGGGGCCCCCCCCCCAGGCCACCCACCGGACGCGGTTGCGCAGAGTCAGCGCTGTGGGAAACGATGCTGCTCGACGAGGCGGGCGAAGTCCCCCCAGAACGCCGGCCCGGTTGCCTCGTCGGCACCGCGGACCGCTACACCCGCCGTCGCGTTCGGAAGGTCGAGGCCGGCCATGCGGGACAGCTCGACGCCGGATCCCAGCAGCGCGACGGGCTTGCCGTGGCGCAGCGTCTCGGCGAGGAACCGGACCGCGTCCGGATCGACGTGACGGGCCAGGTCGCCGAAGTCGGGGACCACCAGCGCGTCGTACAGGACCGAGGCGACGGTCGGCAGCGGCCGGTCCACCGGCACCCGGGCGCCGTCGTGCGCGAGCACGTGGCCGCCGTGCGCGGCCAGTGTCTCCACCACGGCGCCCCGGGCACCCAACTGCTCATGGGCGGAACGGATCTGTTCCCCGTCCACGCCCGGAGCCGCCAGTACGGCGACCTTGCGGGTGCGGATGCCGGAACCGCGCAGGTTCTCCAGGCTCAGCGCGGGGGAAGTCCGAGGCCCGGCCGTACCGCTACCGGCCGATGCCGTCGCCCTGTCTGCGGGCTCGGCCTCGGGTTCGGGCTCGCCGATCCGCCGGGCGACCTCAGCGGCCAGCCCTCCGTCCACGTGCACCAGGTTGCCGACCATGCGGCGGCGGACCTCGTCGCTGCCCAGCTTGCCGAGTTCGAAGGCGAAGGCGGCGGTGATGTGCTGCTGTTCCCAGTCGCTCATGCTGTGCCAGAACAGAGCGGCCTGGCTGTAGTGGTCGGCGAAGCTGGGACTGCGGCGGCGCACGGCCGCGCCGTCGATCCGCTCCTGGTAGTGCTCGAACACCCCCTCGGGCAAGCGGCCGCCGCCCATCGTGAAGGGGCAGCCGCCGCCCACGGAGTTCGGGGTGTAGCTGGTTCCGTCGTGGACGACCTGCTGGCCGTAGCCGTCGCGGTGGTTGGTGCGCACGTCGGCAAGCGGGCGGTTGACCGGCAGCTGGGTGAAGTTGGGGCCGCCCAGGCGGATCAGCTGGGTGTCCAGGTACGAGAAGTTGCGGCCCTGGAGCAGCGGGTCGTTGGTGAAGTCGATGCCCGGGACGACGTTGGCGGTGTGGAAGGCCACCTGCTCGGTCTCGGCGAAGAAGTTCTGCGGGTTGCGGTCCAGGACCATCCGCCCGACCGGGCGCACCGGGACGAGTTCCTCCGGGACCAGCTTGGTCGGGTCCAGCAGGTCGAAGGGGAAGGCGAACTCGTCCTCCTCCGGAATGAGTTGGACGCCGAGTTCGTACTCGGGGAAGTCGCCGGCCGCGATCGCCTCCCACAGGTCGCGGCGGTGGAAGTCGGGATCGCGTCCGGCGGTGAGCTGGGCCTCGTCCCAGACCTGGGAGTAGGTGCCGAGCTTCGGCGTCCAGTGGAACTTCACGAAGGTGCCCCGGCCCCCGGCGTCGACGAGGCGGAAGGTGTGCACGCCGAAGCCCTGCATCATCCGGTAGCTGCGGGGAATGGCCCGGTCGGACATCACCCACATCAGCATGTGGGTGCTCTCGGGCTGGAGTGAACAGAAGTCCCAGAAGGTGTCGTGGGCGGAGGCGCCGGTGGGGATCTCGTCCGCCGGCTCGGGTTTCACCGCGTGGACGAAGTCGGGGAACTTGGCCGCGTCCTGGATGAAGAAGACCGGCATGTTGTTGCCCACGAGGTCGTAATTGCCGTGCCTGGTGTAGAACTTGGTGGCGAAGCCGCGGACGTCCCGCACCGTGTCGGCGGACCCGCGCGGGCCCTGCACCGTCGAGAAGCGTACGAAGACCGGCGTGCGGCGGCCGGGTTCCTGGAGGAAGTCGGCGCAGGTGGACTCTGCCAGCGACGCGTACGGTTCGAAGAAGCCGTACGCTCCCGCGCCGCGTGCGTGCACCACCCGCTCGGGGATGCGCTCGTGGTCGAAGTGGGTGAGTTTCTCCCGCAGCTGGAAGTCCTCCAGCAGGGTGGGTCCCCGGTCGGCGACGGTGAGGGAGTTGTCGGTGTCGTCGACACCCACCCCCTGATCGGTGGTGAGCGGGCCGTCCGGGTCCACCGCGCGGACGACGTCCAGCGCGCAGTCCTTTTCGTCGCGCTCCGGCTCCTCGGACCGCTGGCGTTCGGGAGTCTCGGTGACGAGCGGGGAATCCGGCTCGTGCTCGGGCTCGGCGGGTGGTTCTGGAGCCGGGGTCTCCGTGACCAGGGGCGAATGCGCGGGGTCGGGGTTCTGAGGGGTTGCGGGATCGGTGCTCATCTCGTGTTCTCCGTCCTGGTGTCGGTGCCGGACCGCCGCGAGCGCACCCCAGGCACCAGAGGTCGGCCGGACCAGCGCGGGATCTCCGTTGCGGGCGAGTGCTGGCGACGCGCGCCGTCGCGCCCGAAGCCGCGACGCCTCAGCGGCCGTCTCGCCCGTCGGGCGGAGGCCGTGAGCACTCCGACGCAGCCCAGGTAGCCGACCATGACGGCGAGGTAGCCGCCGATCGGCTGCTCACTGTCCGGCTCGTACGCCCGGCGTTCACGGCGGAGCGACGATCCAAGGGCATCCAGGCCAGACCTTCCGGAGCCGCTCACGGTCGGATCGGGGTACGCGTGGAGGCCGGTCACCATCGGTACCACCGGCGACCACCGGCGGCTCCGCCGCCCGTGAAGACGAAGCCGAGAACCCAGACGACGAGAACGGCCAGGGCGATCCACCACAGAATGTGGATCGCGAAGCCGGCGCCGCCCAGGATCAGTGCGAGCAGCAGGACGAGGACGAGGAGAAGCATGGGAGTCGGCCCTTCTCACGGTTGGCTGGATGTTCCGGACATCGCGCCTGCCCGATTCGACCCGAATCAAGCCGGGTCCTGGAACCGATCCGTCGTCCTCTGTCGCACCGCTCCCTCCTCCCCTCCAGATGCCACCGTGACCGAGCGCGCGAACCATGGACGTTCCCCGTCTCGCACCCGAGCGACACCATCGTGACCTCCGACGAAGTGACCTCAGAAGCCTGGGCGGCCCCTCCGCGGCGGCTGGGTTCAGGGCTGGGTGGGGTGGGTGGTGGTGTGCCAGGCGGTGTAGCCGCCGAGGAGGTCGGAAACGTCGGGGTGGCCGTGGTGGCGCAGGAGGCTGGCGGCGATGGAGGAGCGGTGGCCGCTGGCGCAGTGGATGACGAGGGGGTGGTCGGTGGGGATCTCGGCGAGGCGGGTGGGGAGTTCGGTCAGGGGGATGTGGAGGGATCCTTCGATGGCGCCGGTTTCGCGTTCGCCGCAGGTGCGGACGTCCAGGACGGTGGGGGGCTGGTCGGTGGTGAGGGCGGTGCGGAGCTGGTCGGCGGTGAGGCGGCTGGCGGGGGTGAGGTGGTCGGCGAGGGCGGGTAGGGCGTTGTCGGGGTTGCGCAGGTAGCCGGCGATGCGGTCGAAGCCGATGCGGGCGAGGCGGGTGATGACCTCGTTCTCGCGGTCCTGCGGGGCGATGATCGCGATGTCGCTGTCGGGGGTGAGGACGGTGCCGGCCTGTTCGGCGAAGCGGCCGTCGATGGGGACGTTGACGGCGCCGCGGACGTGTCCCGCGCCGAAGTCCTGGGGGCTGCGGGCATCGAGGACGACGGCACCGGCGGTGCGGGCCTCCTTGAGGCCTTCGGGGCACAGCGGGCGGGCTGCGGTGCCGGGGTCGAGCAGGGGGTGGTCCTGGCGGTTGAGGGCGGCGTCGTGGCCGAAGTAGGCGGGGGCGGTGGACTGGCCGGCGGTGACGATGCGGACGAAGGTGTCCTGGTCCATGGGCCGGCAGGCGTAGTTGGTGCGGCGCTGGGTGCCGATGGTGGAGCGCTTCTCGCTGGAGAGGTTCTTGCCGCAGGCCGAGCCGGCGCCGTGGGCGGGGAAGACCAGGGTCTCGTCGGGCAGGCCCATCAGCTTGCGGTGGACGCTGTCGTAGAGCATCGCGCCGAGCTCCTCGGCGGTGACGCCGACCGAGGCGAGCAGGTCGGGCCGGCCGACGTCGCCGATGAACAGCGCGTCGCCGGTGAGCACCCCGTACGGGACGGCGTCGTCGGGCTGCTCGAAGACCAGGATGCTGATCGACTCGGGCGTGTGGCCGGGGGTCTCCATGATCTGCAGGGCGACGTCGCCCAGTTCGATCCGCTCGCCGTCGGCGAGCTTGCGGATCGGGTACTCGGTCTCGGCCCGCTGCCCGTAGCCGATCCAGGCGCCGGTGCGGGCGGCCAGTTCGAGGTGGCCGGCCAGGAAGTCGGCGTGGAAGTGGGTGTTGATGACGGCCTCGACGGTGAAGCCGTGGGCCTCGGCGTCGGCGACGTACTCCTCCACGTCACGGCGCGGGTCGACGACGACGGCGCGGCCGGTGCGCTCGTCGGCGATCAGGTACGAGGCCTGGGAGAGGCAGTCGAGGTAGAACTGGGCGAAGTACATGGGGTTTTCCTCCTGGGCGACGCCGGGCGCCACGGTGCGGGCGCGGGTTTCTCAGATACCCCCCTCGGTATTTCTACCAGCATACGGCCGCCATGGCCGAATACGGACGGGGGTATCGCCGAAGGATTTCGATAATACCCCCGGGGGTACTATGGTGGGCGTCGACGGGGGAACCGGCCCGCCGCCTCCCCGGGCATCATCGCCCGGGCCCGGCCGAGCCGACGAGAGACCCGCACCACCTCGCGCACCACCGCCACCGCCCGCACCGGGCGGCGGCACCGTGCGACCGCGGCACCCCCGACCCGCCGGACCACCGCGGCCCGGCCCGCACCACTGGAGAAGCCCGTGCCCCAGCTGCCGCCCACCCCTGGCCCGCCCACCGCCGGCCCGTCCGCCCCCGGCCTGCCCACCCCCGGGCCGAGCGCCCCCGCGCGGTCCGCGCCCGCCCGGGCCGGCCTGCCGACCGCCGAGCCCAACGGCGCTACGGGGCACGTGATATGACCACGCTCCTGCTGGCGCTGGCCGCCGGCGCGGTGGTCGGGCTGGCCCTCGGCGGCCTCGGTGGCGGCGGCAGCATGCTGGCCGTGCCCGCCCTGGTCTACCTGCTCGGCTTCTCCCCCGCGCTGGCCACCACGGCGAGCCTGGTGATCGTCGCCGCGACCTCGCTGACCGGCCTGCTCGCCCACGCCCGGGCCGGACGGGTGCGCTGGCGCACCGGTGCGCTGTTCGCCGCCGCCGGGCTGCCCGCCGCCGCGGCGGGCGGGGCGCTCTCGGCCCGTCTGCCGGGCGCGCTGCTGACCGGCGCCTTCGCGGTGCTGGCCGCGCTGGCCGCGTGGCGGATGCTGCTGCCGGCCAGGACCGACCGGCAGGAACGTTCCGCCGCCGGGCCGGGCCGCTCGACCGCGGCGGGTGCCGGCCTCGGCGCCGTCACCGGACTGCTCGGCGTCGGCGGCGGCTTCCTCGCCGTCCCCGCGCTGGTCTCGGTGCTCGCCTTCACCATGGCCGAGGCGGTCGGCACCAGCCTGCTGGTGATCACCGCCAACTCCCTCGCCGCCCTGCTCCCCCGCCTCGGCGCCGCCGGCTCGATCGACTGGGCCGTCGCCGCGCCCTTCACCGGTGCCGCGATCCTCGGCGCCTGGGACGGCAAGCGGCTCGCCGACAAGCTCAGCGGACGCGCCCTCCAGCGGGCCTTCGCGATCGCCCTGCTCGGCGTCGCCGCCCTGATGCTGGTCACCACGCTGACGTGACCGGCCCTCCCGCCCCGGCCGCCTCCCCCGGGCGTGCCGGTCCCCCCACCCCTCCCGTCCCGAGAGGACACCGCTTCCCCATGACCACCCCGCTCACCGTCGACCAGTTGGAGCCGCGCCTCGGCCGGCTCACCCTCATCGACGTCCGCTCCCCCGGCGAGTACGCCGCCGGACACATCCCGGGCGCCCTGAACATCCCGCTCGACCGGCTCGACCACGCGCTGCCCGCCCTGCGCAGCGCGGCCGCACGGTCCCAACTCGCCGTCGTCTGCGCGGCCGGGCAGCGGGCCCTGAACGCCTGCGCGCGGCTCGACGAAGCCGGGATCACCGCTCTCGTCGTCACCGGCGGCACCAACGCCTGGACGGACGCGGGCCGCCCCGTCGAGCGGGTGGCCGGCGCCCGCCCGGTGTGGGCGATGGACCGTCAGGTCCGGCTGGTGGCCGGCTCGATCGTGCTGCTCGGCCTGCTGGCCGACCGGGCCCGGCCGGGCGCCCGCTGGATCTCCGCCGCGGTCGGCGGTGGGCTGGTCCTGTCCGCGCTGACCGACAGCTGCGCGCTGGGGACGGCGCTGGGCAGGCTCCCGTACAACCGCCCCCGCCCGGGCACGCCGACCCTCGACGACACGCTCGCCGCGCTCGGCGGCTGAGCCCCTGCCCCGGCGGGTGCGGCCGCGCCCACCGGGGCCTGCCAGGGCCCGCCGATCCGCCGGCCCGGGGTCCCCTGCCCACCCCCCGGGGCGGGGGGCCTCGTCGTCAGGCGCAGGCGCCCAGCTGCACCACCACGCCCACCCCGGGCCGGTACCGCGCCAGGTCCGCGAAGAACCGCTCCGCGTCGACGGCCGTCTCCGGCGGGTGGACGCCCGGTGTGCGCACCGTGCCGTCCAGCAGCTGGGCCAGCCCGAGCGCGGCCGGGACGCCGGTACCCTCGGCCATGTCGGCCAGCAGCGCGTCCGCGCCGGTCAACCGGACCAGGGCGCTCGCCCGGCGGCCGTCCACCGTCCCGGTCGCGGCGGCGAAGAAGCCGGGCAGGCTGCCCGGGGCGCCGAAGCGGACCGTCCGGGCGCCCGCCCGCAGCATGCGGCGCAGCGAGGGCCGGTCCAGGGCGAGGGCGGCGGTCTCGTTGCTGAGCCGCCCCGCGTCGAGGTCGCGGCGCAGCACGTCCAGGTAGGCGGCGGTGCCCGCCCTGACCACCATCAGGCTGGCCGCGTCGCCGCCGGGCCGGAGGGTGCGGTGCAGGGTGACCGGCTCCGGGTGTCCGACGGTGTACGCGGTACCCCGGTGGCCGCCGGGCAGGTCGAGCGCGATCTGTTCGAGCGGTGGCCGCCGGGTGAGCCGCCCGCCGCGTACGACGGCGACGGTGCCGCTGATCTGCTGCATCCAGTGCACGGCGGCGGCCGCCGGGGAGCCGTCGCGGCTCAGCAGCGGGGTGTCGCCCGAATCGGGGCCGGTGACGGAATCGGGGCCGACGTCGACGGGCCAGGCGGTATGGAGGTCGGTGAGGGTGTCGAGGAGGGCGGCGGCCCGGACGGCGAGCAGGTTGCTGACGCCGGGGCTGGCGCCCATGCCGATCACCGCGCGGACTCCGGCGGCGCGCGCCTCCTGGTCCAACTCCAGCATGGCGACGGTGGGTTCCCAGTCGTCGCAGATGTCGAGGTAGTCCGTCCCGGTGCGGATCGCGGCGCGCAGCACGTCGAGTCCGAAGCGGTAGTACGGCCCGACGGTGTTGAGCACCGCGTCCGCCCCGTCGAGGGCGGTGTCCAGTTCGGCCCGGTCGGTGACGTCGACCCGCCGGGCCCGGACGGTCACGCCCGCGCCCGAGGCGTGGTCGGCGAGCCCGGCGGCGGTGCGGCGGGCGGCGTCCGGGTCGCGGTCGGCGATCACCAGTTCCCGGACGCCGGGGAGCCGAGCAGTGACCCGGGCGGCGACGCGGCCCATCGCACCGGCTCCGCCGAGGGCGAGCACCTTCATGTCGGTCGTCCCTTCCATCGCTGAACTATCGCGTCCATTACGAACGTATCATCTACGAACGTTGTGACTGTGAACGAAAGCTGCGTGGATACGGGCCCGGCCCGGCCACCGCCCGCCGGGACGCGACCGTCAGGGCACGGCCGTCAGGAACCGGCCTCCGGCCCGGTGGGCTCCGGCAGGACGGGCTCCGGCAGGGTGCGGAACAGCGCCCAGCTCAGCAGCGGCATCGCCACCAGCGGCACCAGCGCCGTCCGCAGCGAGGTCGCGTCCGCGAGGCCGCCGATCAGCGGGCTGGCCAGCCCGCCGATGCTCACCGTCAGCCCGAGGGTGATCCCGCTCGCCGTGCCGATCCGCGAGGGCAGGTAGTCCTGCCCCAGCGTGACCTGGAGCGAGAACGGCACGTACAGGCCCGCCGAGGTCAGCGCCACGCACCCGTACAGCGCGGGGCCGGGTACCACCAGCACCCCGGCGACCGCCACCGCCGCCACCAGGTACGACCGGCGCGACACGGCGACCCGCCCCCACCGCTCGGCCAGTGCCCCGCCCAGCACCGAGCCCACCGCGCCGCCCGCGTACAGCACCACCAGCGCCGCCGTGCCCGCCGCCGAACCGCCGCCGAGGCGCTGGGTGGCGTACAGCGACAGGAAGGTGCTCAGCCCGGTGAAAGCGATCGAGCGGCAGACCACGGCCAGCGACAGCCGGACGAAGGCGGCCCGGTCGTCCCGGCCGGTCCGCTCCACCGGGCCCGCCCCGGCGGCCCGCTGCCGGGCCAGCTCCCGCAGCACCGGCAGGCACAGCAGCGCCCCCGCCAGGGCCGGCAGCAGGAGCAGCGGGCTCAGCCGCAGCCCGCCGAGGCCGACCACGCCCGCGACCAGCAGCGGGGCCGCCGCGAAGCCCAGGTTGCCGCCCAGCGAGAACCAGGCCATCCCCCGGTGCCCGGACCCCCGGGCCACCGCCCGCGCCACCCGGGCCGACTCCGGGTGGTACGCGGCCACCCCGACGCCGGAGAGCGCCACCCAGGCGAGCGTCGGCCCGTACGCGTCAGCCAGTCCGCAGAGCGCGATGCCCGCGCCGCCGACCAGGGTGCTGACCGGCAGCAGCCAGGGCAGCGGCCACCGGTCGGTCAGTGCCCCGAACAGCGGCTGGGCCACCGAGGAGAGCAGCGAGGCGGCCAGCACCACGCCGGAGACGGCGGCGTAGCCGTAGCCGCGCTCGGCGACCAGGAAGGGGACCAGGGCCGCCACCGCGCCCTGGTAGACGTCCACGCAGGAGTGCCCGACGGAGAGCAGGGTGATCGAGGTCCGCCCCGACAGCCCTCCCGTCGGTCCGGCCGCCCGCTTCGTCGGTGTCGTTGTCGTCGCCGTCGCTGTCACTGGGGTCCTTGGAGTGCTCACCCGGACATGCTGGAACCGGAACCTCCTGTCGGACTTCCGATAATCTGCCAGGTGATGCCGGAAATCCGCCACGATCCCGTCGCCCCCACCCGGGCCGAGCTGCTCGCCCCCGGCACCGGGATCGACGCCCACCGCCACGACGACCACCAGATCGCCTACGCCGCCCGCGGCGTGGTCGCCATCACCACCGACGCCGGATCCTGGGTCGCCCCGAGCACCCGCGCGCTCTGGATCCCGGCCGGCACCGTGCACGCCCACCAGGCGCACGGCGAACTCGAACTCCACCTCGTCGGCCTGCCCGCCACCGAGAACCCGCTCGGCCTCGACCGGCCCACCGTCCTCGCCGTCGGCCCGCTGCTGCGTGAACTGATCGTCGCCTACACCCGCGCCCCGGCCCAGGACGGCCCCGAACGCTCCCGGCTGCGCGCCGTCCTGCTCGACCAGCTGCGCGCCTCCCCCCAGCAGCCGCTGCACCTGCCCACCCCCTCCGCGCCGCTGCTCCGGGCCCTGTGCGCGCTGCTGCACGCCGACCCGGCCGACCACCGCACCCTCGCCGAACTCGGCCGGGCCGTCGGCGCCAGCGACCGGACGCTGTCCCGGCTGTTCCGCGCCGACCTCGGCATGACCTTCCCCCAGTGGCGCACCCAACTACGGCTGCACCACGCCCTGGTGCTGCTCGCCGAGGGGCAGCCGGTCACCGCCGTCGCCCACCGCTGCGGCTGGTCCTCCGCCAGCGCGTTCATCGACGTCCACCGCCGCACCTTCGGCCACACCCCGGGGCACGGCCCCGACGGCTACTACGAGTGGCGCGAGGTGCCCGCCACCGCCGACCGCAAGAAGTACAAGCAGCCGTACTTCCTCAGCACCGGCGCCACCATGCTGATGGCCGGCCTGTACGAGTTCTGGCGCGACCCCGCCCGCGCCGAGGACGACCCGCTCGCCTGGCTCGCCACCGCCACGGTCGTCACCACCGACGCCACCGACTCGGCCGGGCGGGTGCACGACCGGATGCCGCTCACCGTCGCCCCCGACGACGTCCCCGCCTGGCTCTCGCCCGACCGCACCGACCCGGCCGAACTCCACCACCTGCTGCGCCGCCCCGCCGACGGCGCGCTGCGGGTGCGCGCCGTCCCACCCGTCGTCAACAGCGTCCGCAACAACGGCCCCGAGCTGCTCGCCGCCGCCCCGGACCCGCTGGGGCTCGCCGACTGACGGACCGCCCGCCCAGGTTCCGCTGACAGCGCGTCCGGCCTGCACTACGGTAGGCGGGCAGAGCAGCAGGGCACGGGGGCGAGGGCGGCGCAGTGTTGATGTCCATGACGGCACACGGGCGTCCCGAGCACGGCATGCCCGGCCCGGAGCCCTACGAGCAGCGCCGCCGCCCCGGCTCACCGTTCGCCGGCGGCGGCGACCCGCACGTCGCCGTCCTCCCGCCCGAGGCCGCCCGGGCCGCGCTGACCGTCCGGGCCACCACCGCGACCCCCAACCTCCCGCCCCGGGCCGCCGGCCGACTCATCGGCCGGGAGGGCGAGTTGCGCGCCGTCGCCGACGCCCTCGGGCACGCGGACGGCGGCGGACTGGTCACCCAGGCCACCACCCTGCACGGCCTCGGCGGCGTCGGGAAGACCAGCCTGGCCCTGCACCACGCCTACGCCCGGGCCGGGGACTACCGGCTGATCTGGTGGATCACCGCCGAGTCCGAGGGCCAGCTCGCCGAGGCCTTCGCCGGGCTCGCCGTCCACCTCCACCCCTCCTGGGCGCTCACCGCCCCGCCCGGCCAGCAGGTCGAGTGGGCCATCGCCTGGCTGCGCGCCCACGACCGCTGGCTGCTCGTCTACGACAACGCCGAGGACCCGGCCCACCTGACCCCGTACGTCGGCCGACTCCTCGGCCGCGGCCACCAGTTGGTCACCAGCCGGCGCGCGAGCGGCTGGCACCCCGGGATCCGGCCGGTGCGCGTCGACGTCCTCGACGCCCCCGAGGCCGCCCGGCTGCTGTGCGCCACGGCCTACACCGGCGACACCCTGGACGCCGCCGAGCAGGACGAGGCCCGGGCGCTGGCCGACGAACTCGGCCACCTGCCGATCGCCCTCGCCCAGGCCGGCGCCTACGTCCAGCAGACCGGCACCACCTTCGCCGCCTACCGCGAACTCCTGCGCGCCACCGGCCCGGTGGGGCCGGGCGCCGAGTCCACCGTGGCCCGGCTCTGGCGGACCACGCTGCGCACCGTCCAGCACACCGCGCCGTTCGCCGTCGAGCTGCTGCGCACCCTCGCCTGGTACGCCCCCGAGGCGCTGCCGCGCGAGGTGCTCACCCCGTACGGCTCCCGCCGGCCCGAGGAGGTCGACCGGGCGCTGCGGCTGCTCGCCGACTACCACCTGATCACCCTCGGCGAGACCGTCGCCGTCCACCGGCTGCTCCAGGCCGTACTGCGCGGGGCCGACGGCGACCGCACCTTCCGGCAGCGCGCCGAGCACCACCTCGCGGCGGCCGCCGCCCGGCTCTGGCCCACGGGCGGCCCCGGCCTGCGCCGCGCCTTGCTGCCGCACGTCCGGGAACTGGCCGACAGCGGCCCGTCCGACCGGCCGACGGCCGGCACCGTCGCCCTGTACCAGCTGGCGGCGGCCGAACTCACCGACCGGGCCCAGCGGGTGTACGCCGTACGGCTGGTCGAGGCGGTGGCGGACGGGCAGCGGCGGCTGCTCGGCGCGGACCACCCGGACACCCTCACCACCCAGGGGCGGCTCGGCCGGCTCCAGGCCAAGACCGGCGACCCGGCCCGTGCCGTCGCACTCTGCCTGGACGTGGTCGCCCGGCGCACCCGCCTCCAGGGCGCGGACCACCCGGCCACCCTCACCGACCGGCACAGCCTCGCCGAGAGCCACCGCCGGGCCGGTCAGCACGAACTCTCCGTCGCGGAGTTCCGCGCCGTCGTCGCCGAGCGGGCGCGGGTGCTGGGGGCGGACCACGCCCACACCATGCACAGCCGGGCGAGCCTCGCGTACGCCCTCCAGATGGCGGGACGGCACCGGGAGTCGATCGCCGAGTACGAACAGCTGGTGGCGGACGCGACGCGGATGCGGGGACCGGGCCACCGGATCGTGTCGACCCGGCGCAGCGGCCTCGCCTTCGCCCGGCTCGCGGCCGGACACTACGACCTGGCCATCGCCGGGTACGAGCAGGTGGTCGCCGACCGCACCCGACTGCTCGGCCCCGACCACCCCGACACCCTGAACAGCCGCGGCTGGCTCGCCGCCGCCCACTCCGACGCGGGCGACCACCTCGCGGCGGCGGCCGGCTACGAGGCGCTCGTCGCGGACCGCGCCCGGGTGCAGGGCCGGGAGCACCCCCAGACGCTGTTCGCGCGCAAGCGCCTGGCCTCGGTGCACCGCAAGTCCGGCCTCGCCGCCGTCGCCGTGGCCGACTTCGAGGACCTGGTGCCCGCGTACACCCGGGTGCTCGGCCCGGACCACCCGCACACCCTGAACGCGCGCAGCGGCCTCGCCCGCGCCCACCGGGAGGCGGGCACGCCCGACCGCTCGGTCGAGCAGCACCGGGCGCTGGTCCGCCACCGCGCCCGCGTCCAGGGCGAGAACCACCCGGACACCCTGGAGGAGCGCAGCTTCCTCGGCTACGCGCTGCGGGTCGCCGGCCGGCCCGAGCTGGAGGTCGAGGAGCTGGAACGCCTGGTGGCCGACCGGGTCAGGATCCAGGGCCCCGACCACCCCGACACCCTGGACGAGCGCTCGGGCCTCGCCCGGGCGCTGAACGCCGCCGGCCACCCGCGCGCGGCGCTCGCCCTGCGCGAGCGGCTCGTCGCCGACCGGCAACGGGTGCACGGCGCGGAGCACTTCGAGACCTTCGACGCCCGGCTGCGGCTGGCCCGCTCCCTCGACGAGGCCGGACAGCGCCGACGGGCGGCCGAGGAGTGCGACCGCCTGGTCGCCGACCGGCAACGGACCGTCGGCCCCGACCATCCGGACGTGCTCACCACCCGGTGGTGGCAGGCCTCGATCCGCTCCAACGCCTGCGACTACCGCAGGGCGCTGACCCTGTTCCGGCTGCTGCTGGCCGACCGGACCAGGCTCCAGGGCCCCGACCACCCCGCCGTGCTCAACACCCGCTTCTGGCTGGCCACCACCCACCGCAACCTCGGCCGGCACCGCGAGGCCCTGGCCCAGTACGAGGCGCTGCTGGCCGACCGCGTCCGCATCCAGGGCCCGGACCACTCCGACGTCCTGAACACCCGCTTCTGGCTGGGCCACAGCCACCAGTCCCTGGGCGACCACCGCCGCGCCCTGGAGGTGTACGAGGCCCTGGTGGCCGACCACGTCCGGATCCTCGGGCCGGAGCACCCGGACAGCATCGACGCCCGGGTCAGCTGTCTCGCGCTCCACCTGAACACCAGGGACCACCGCCGGGCGGTCGAGCTTGCCGAGTCCCTGGTGCGGGACCGGACCAGGCTCCAGGGCGCCGACCACCCGGAGGCCCTGACCGCCCGCCACTGGCTGGCGACCGCGCACCAGAACGCGGGCTCCCATCGCCGGGCCGACCGGCTGTTCGCCGCCCTGGTCGAGCACCGCACCCGCGTCCAGGGCGCCGACCACCCCGACACGCTGCTGGCCCGTTACACCCGCGCGTCCGCCTGCCAGACCGCCAACGACCCGCAAAGCGCCGTACCGCTGTTCGAGGCGCTGGTCGCCGACTGCGACCGGGTCCTCGGGCCCGAGCACCCGGACACCCTCAACATCCGCATCGGGCAGGCCCTCAGCTGCCACGAGGCCGGCGACCACCCACGGGCGGCCCGGCTGTTCGAGACGCTCGCCGCCGACCTCGTCCGGGTCCTGGGCCCGGACCACCCCACCACCGTCCGGTGCCGGCGCGAGCGGGCCTCGGCCTGGCGGGGATCCGACGAACACCCCAGCGCCATCGCCGAGTTCACCTCGCTGGTGGCGGACCTCACCCGGGTCCACGGCCCGGACCACCCGCACACCCTGGAGCTGCGCCGGGAGCTGGCCCGCTCGTACTCCCGGGCCGGCGCCCACCGCCGCGCCCCGGCGGCGTGCGCGGGGCCCCGGGCCCCCCGCGCCCCCCGCCCCGGGCCCGCAACTCCGGCCCCGCCGCCCGCCCCCCG
>NZ_JBHYGR010000006.1:68679-70231 GCF_042738155.1 Kitasatospora sp. NPDC059088
GCTTCTGTTGTGTACACGCCCCCGGCGGGGGGGGGCGCGGGGGGGGGCCCCCCCCGCCCCCCGGGCCCCCCCCCCACCGCCGCGCCGCGGAGTCGTTCGCGGCCCTGGTCGCCGACCGCACCCGGATCCTGGGCCCGGACTACCGGGACACCCTCGACGCCCGCTGGTGGCAGGCCCTCGCCCAGAGCGAGGCCGGCCACCACCGCAGGGCGGGCGACCTGTTCGCCGCCCTGGTCGCCGACCGCGCCCGGGTGCTCGGCGCCGACCACCCGGACACCCTGAACGCCCGCTGGTGGGAGGCGGCCTCGCGCCGCTCGGACGGCGACCTCGACCGGGCCCGGCAGCTGTGCGAGCAGCTGCTCGCCGACCGGCTACGGCTCGACGGCCCGGACCACCCGGAGACCCTCGACGCCCGGCTCCTCCTCGCCTGGGCCCACCGGACCGCCGGCGACCACCTGCTCAGCATCCGGCTCAGCGAGGCCCTGCTGCTCGACCGGATCCGGATCCACGGCCCCGACCACCCGGCCGTGCTGACCGCCCGGAGCATCCTCGCCGCCGACCTCGCGTACGCCGGACTGCGCCGACGGGCCGCCACCGACCGGGAGCAACTGGCCGCCGACCACGACCGCGTCCTCGGGCCGGAGCACCCCGACACCCTCGCCGTCCGATCCCTGCTCGCCCAGGAACTCGCCAAGACCGGCGAACTCGACCGGGCCACCGCGCTCCTCACCGACCTGGTCGCCGCCCGGCGCCGTCTCCAGGACCGGGACCACCCGGACACCCTGGAGGAGCGGGACGAACTCGCCTACACCCACCGCCTCGCCGGACGCCACCGCCAGGAGATCGCCGAGGTCCGGGCGCTCCTCACCGACCACGAACGCGTCGACGGCCCGGACCACCCCGACACGCTCACCGCCCGCCACCGCCTGGGCCACGCCCTGCGGCACGGCTGGCAGCACGACCGCGCCGACGCGCTCTACCAAACCCTGCTCGCCGATTGCGACCGGATCCTGGGAGCCGACCACCCCGACGTGCTCGACGTCCGGGACAGCCTCGCGCGCAACCTCGCCGCGGCCGGCCGCCACCCCGAGGCCACCGCCGCCTACCGCGACGCGCTCGCCCACGCGCTCGCCGCGCACGGGCCCGGGCACTCCTTCGTCCGCGAGCTCCGACGCGACCTCGCCAGAACCCTGCTGCTGGCCGGGGACAGCGCCGCGGCCGTGGCCGAACTCGCCCCACTGGCGGACGAGTGGACCCGGCTCACCGGCCCCGGCCTGCCCGAGCTGGTCCACGCCGGCTGCGTCCTCGCCTTCGCCCACCACCTGGACGGGCAGCGCGAAACCGCACTCCGGCTGGCCGGCGACCTGGTCGCCACCGCGACCGCCGCCCTCGGCGACCCGGACGACGCGACCGTGCCGGCCCGTCTGACCGAGGCGCTCCTGCTCGCCGACGGGGCCCGCCCCCCCCCCGCCCGCGGGCCGGGGGGGGGGGGGGGGGGGGGCCGGGCCGCGCGCCCGGGGCCGCCCCCCCCCCCCACACCCGGGGGCACCCC
>NZ_JBHYGR010000006.1:70241-78869 GCF_042738155.1 Kitasatospora sp. NPDC059088
CGCGCCCCCCCCCACCTCGGCCCCCTCGTCCGGCTGGAGGAGCTGGCGGAGGCCTGCGCCGAGAGCCGGGGCCCGCGCAGCCCGCTCACCCTGGAGGTCCGCCAGGGCCTCGCCCACGCCCGGCTGCGCGCCGGGGACGCCGACGGGGCGGTCCGGGTGTACGAGCGGATCGTCGCCGACCGGCTCCCGGCCGGGGGCGCCGCGCCGACCGCCGCCCTCCTGGCCGGGCACGCGAGCGCCGACGACGTGGCCGTCAGCCTCGGCGCCCTGCGCACCGGGCCGGTGCCGGTCACGCCCAGCCTCGCCGTCGGCCTGGCGGCGGCCCTCGCCGCGGACGGGCGCCGCGACACCGCCCGGGAGCTGCTGGCGGCGGTCTGCGTCGGGCGCGAGGCCCTGATGGACCCCGGCCACCCGCTGGCGGCCGAGGCCCGTGCCGCACTGACCGGGCTCGACCGCGCCGAGCGGGTGCCCCTCGGCGCGGTCGCCGGCGCGCCCGTCCCCGGCGCACCCGTTCCCGGCGCGCCCGCCCAGGCCGGGCTCGGCCGGGGTGCGCCGCAACTGCTCCCCCGCCGTAGCCGCGGCTCGGTACACCGCGCCGTCGACCCGCCCGCGCCCCGGCCCGCCTGGCGGCCCCGGCTCACCCTCGTCGAGGACCCCGCCGTGGGCGTCACCACCCACCTGGAGTTCCACCTCGAACCCGCCGACGGCTCCGTGCCCGCCGCCCTCCCCGAGCTGCGCCTGGTCGCCGCAGTGTCCCCCGAGGCCGTGCTCGACCCGCCCGTCACCGACCACGTCCCCGCCGGTGCGCCCGCCCGCTTCGCCCTCACCCCGGCCGTGGCCGGCCCGCACACCGTCCGGATCACCGTCTTCGACCGGGGCCACGGCGCCGTCCTCCAGGACCTCTCCGCCGTCCTGGACGTCCCCGCCGAGAGCCCCGCCGAAGCCGGGGCCGCCGTCCCGGCCGAACCCGAAGACCAGGAGCAGGAGTAGATCGACGTGCCCCGGGACCTCCAAGTCGCCGTCCGCCAGAACCCCTCGGCCGACTACACCCGGCTGCCCCGGCAGCTCGGCCCCGCCGACGGCCTCCCGCTCAAGGGCCCGGCCCCGCTGGACCTGATCGTCTCGCTCCGCCGGCACGGCGACGAGCTCCACATCAGCGCCTTCCGCCCCGGCGAGCGCACCCCCGGGAGCCGGATCCACCGGGCCCGGCTGGCCGTCTCCGCGCCGGCGCTCCTCGGCAAGGCCGCCCGGCTGCGCTCCGTCTGGCGCGACCGGCTGATCGGCTACAACCCGGACCCGTACCACCCCTACCCCTTCGCCACCGCCGTCGACTTCACCCCGCTCGCCGAGGCCGCCGAACGCACGGTCGCCGAACTCGCCGAGGAGGGGCGGTACTTCCTGGAGAAGATGTTCGAGGGCGGCGACCGCAGCCTGGTCCAGTTCCGCGACTACCTGTACCGCACCCTCACCGAGCACGGCTCGCTGCGGATCAGCTTCGACTCGGACCTCCACCTCCCCTGGCCGATGCTCGCCGTCGAGGGCCACCAGCCGGACGACTGGGCCGACTTCCTCGGCCACCGCCACCAGGTCGAGCAGACCGGCGCCGCCTACCCGCCGATCCAGCCGCCCTCCTCCCCCCGCACCAAACCCGTCACCAGTCTCAACACCGACGACCAGCTCACCGGGATCGGCCGGGCGCCCGAGGTCCGCAAGCTGTTGGAGGACCGCTCCCAGCTGACCGTGCGCACCGAGTCGGACCGGCTGTTGGAGGCGCTGTCCGCGGCCGTGCTGGACGAGGACGTCATGTACTTCTGGTGCCACGGCCAGTTCGTCGCCAACGACTCCCCGTACGAGCAGCTCGCCGTGCGGCTCTCCGACGACCGGCACATCGACGCCGACCTGGTGCGCCGCCACCGCCGCCGCCACCTCGACCGGCCGGACGCCGTGTTCCGGCCGTTCGTGCTGCTGAACGCCTGCCACACCGGGCAGTCCGCGGCCGCCGAACTCGACCACCTGGGGCGGGCGTTGGTCGACCTCGGCGCGGACGGCGTGCTCGGGCCGCAGCTCCAGATCCCGCAGGAGTTCGCCGCCGAGTACGCCTTCGCCTTCCTCGACCACTACCTGACCGGCGAGTTCACGGCCGGCGAGATCACCCAGCAGCTGGTGCGGTGGTTCGCCCGCGAGTACCGCAACCCGCTGGCGCTCGCCTACTCCCTGCACTGCGGCATCGACAGCATCCTGGAGCTCAACCCGTGACCGCCCCCCTGCACCCGGCCTCGACGGCCACCGTACGGCCCGCGACCGTCGACCTGGACGAGCACGGCCGACTGCTCGTCCCCGGCACCACCACCCCCGTCCCCGAGGCCCGGGTCGCCGACCACCTGGCCCGCCACCTGCGGATCCCCGAGTGGGCGACCGACCTGTACGTCTACGTGCACGGCTGGCAGACCAGCCCGGCCGCCGCCGACCGCTCGGCCGCCGCCCTGGTCGAGCGGGCGGCCGCCCTGCATCGCGCCGCACCCGCCGGCTACCCCGGGCTGGCCGCCGGCTTCCGCCCCTGGTGCGTAGTGGTGCGCTGGCCGTCCTCCAGTCTGCCGACCCTGCACGGCTACCGGCGGATCCGCGAGCGGGCGCACGCGATGAGCGCCCGGGGCCAGGCCGGACGCATCCTCGGCCACCTGCTCGGCTACCTCGACACCGGCCGGGGCCGACCGGACGCCCCGCGGGTGCTGGCCAACCGCCACGGCCAGTACCTCCACCTCCTCGGGCACTCCTTCGGCGGCCGCTTCCTCTGCGAGGCCGTCCAGTACGCGGCCGACCGCCCGGCCGGGCCCCCGGTGCTCAGCTGGACCGCCCGGCCCGGCGACCCGGGCCGCCCGTTCACCGTCGACAGCGCCCTGGTCTTCCAGATGGCCGCGCCCCGGGACGCCTTCACCCGGCTCTTCCCCCGGCTGTTCCTCGGCCCCGGCCGGGCCGGCGCCCCGCTGCGCGGCCCACTGGTACTCACCCACTCCCGCTGGGACCGCGCCACCGGCTTCTGGCACCTGCGCGCCGAGGGACACCCGGGAATCGGCCACTCCGGCACCGGCGCCGCCCCCGTCCCCCAGTTCACCACCCGGCTGCGGCCCACCGACTCCCCGTACCCGCACACCGACCTCGACCACCCGATCGTCAACATCGACGCCGGCCACCGCTACCGCGGCAGCCTCGCCGCCCGTCGCCTCCACCCGTCCGGCGCCCACTCCGACTTCCAGCACCCGGAGTCCGCGCACCTGCTGCTCAGCCTGGCCTCGCACTCCCGCTAGGGCGGACCCAGCCGCGGTCCGGCGCCGCGGTCAGCGCTGGCGGACGGCGGTGAACCCGCAGACCGGTGTGCAGAGCGTGACGATGCCGCTGTAGCGGTAGTTGGTGCGCCCCCGCGAGACGGTGTGCATCGTCAGCTTCTCGCGCAGGGTCAGCTGGTGGCAGCGCGGGCAGGCGGCGTCGACCTGCTTGCCCCAGGGGCGGTTGGGGTTGAGCTTGCTGATCGCCACCCCCATCAGGACCACGGACAGGCCGGTGCCGATGAAGCCGACCGCCTGCCACACGCCCTTCCCGGACTCCCGGCGGTCGATCATCTCGTCGTAGCTGAACGTGCCCCCACCGCCGCGGTTGGAGATGATCTGGCAGGTGTTCTGCCTGGTCATGGTCTGGCCGTCGCAGTCCGGGGCGCTGGTCGGATCGGCCTTGCCGACGACCAGCGCCAGGAAGAGACCGAGGCCGGCCAGCAGGACCAGCAGCACCAGCGCCGTGGTCCGGCTGCGCCCGGTCTGCAGGCGCGTGCGCTCCTTCACCGCCGTCTCCACCACCGCGTGCGCCATGTTGCCGCCGTCGACCGCCACCACGTGTCTCCTGTTGTTCGCGTTCCGTGCTCCGTCGTTCCCCGGCGGACCGGGGCCGACACGAACCCACCATCATCAGGTCGTTGCCGTGCGGTACTTGGCGAGAGCTTGACCCTGTCGTGACCGCTTCGACGCCGGGGCGGGGCCGGGGCGAGGCCGGGGCTCAGCTCCGGACCGCCGGGGACGCCAGGTAGGCGGCGGCCTTCCCCGGGTCGAGCAGCCACTCCTCGACGTCCTCCGGGTGGTCGAAGCAGTTGGCGAACCGGTCGGCCACGGCCTGGAACCGGCCGGCCGCGCCGAACAGTTCGACGGCGTGCGGGGGCGCGGGGCGCAGCATCGCGTTCGACCAGTCGGTGACGGCCCGGCCGGTCTCCGCCCAGAAGCGGTCGAAGGCGGCCTGCTGGAAGTCCCGGTCGAGGGGCTTGTCGCCGTGCGCGAGGATCGCCTCCAGGTACCGGGCGGCGCACTTGGCGGCGGCGTTGGCGCCCTGCCCGGTGATCGGGTCGTTGGTGACGACCACGTCGGCGACGCCCAGCACCGCGCCGCCGCCCGGCAGTTCGCCGACCGGTCGGCGGACCACCGGGGCGAAGCGGCCCGCCAGGGTGGCGCCGGCGTCGGTGAGTTCGACGCCGGAGCGGGCGCGGTCGTGCTCCCAAGGAGTGAAGGCCTTCATCAACTCCAGCGTCACCCGCAGGTGTTCACCAGGCGCGCGGAGCCCGTCGAAGGCGTCCGCCGGACCGCCCGGCTGGGCCTCCCAGAGCAGGATGTCGCAGGGCCCGGCCGCCGTCAGGGCCGGCACGACGAAGAACTCGCCGACGCCGGGCACCAGGTTGCAGCGCACCGCCGGGAACTCCTGGTCGGGGCGCGGCGCCAGCCCGTACACATAGCTCGCGGCGAGCGCGCGCTGCGGACGCCGGAACGGGGAGCGCTCCTCGTCGCGCTCGAACAGCGAGGCCAGTCCGCCCTTTCCGGTGGCGACCAGCACCAGGTCGTAGGAGCCGGCGAGGTGTTCGACGTCGGCGGCGCTCACCTGCCGCACCTCCATCCGGCCGCCGCGCTCGGCGTAGAGCTCCAACCAGGTGGACATCTTCAACCGCTGGTCGACGGAGTGGGCGGGGGCCGCGAGCCGTCCGGTCCAGTCGATCACCCTGGTCGCGTCCGGGCCGCCGACCGACAGGCCGATGCCCTCGATCCGGGGCGCCGCACCGGCCCACAGGTCCAGGCCGAGGGCGCGCTCGTGGCGCAGCGCGGAGTCGAACATGCACTGGCTGGACAGCACCCGCCCGTCCCGCACCTCCTGGGCGTCACGGTCGGCCAGCAGCGTGACGTCGTAGCCGTGGGACTGCAGTCCGAGGGCCAGTTGGAGGCCGGCCTGCCCGGCGCCGATGATCAGAATCCTGCGCATCGCCCCTGCTCTCCTGGTGGTCCGTCCGGCCCGGACCGCCCGTCGGCCCGGCTGCCAGGGTTTGGATACCAGTCCGGAGCGTCCGCGTCCACGGCGCGGACGGGACGGGCGCGCGCCGGGCGGGCGCTCGGGAGCGGGCGGAGGAGCGGGCGCAGGCACGAACGGAAGCGCGGGCGCGGGCGGCGACAGCCGGCGCGGGAGCGGACGGCGGGAGCAGGCGGCAAGCTGGTGGGGACAGCGCGTGCGGGCCCGCCCCGCGCCGACCTCCCGCCGAAGGATCGCCATGGCTGCCACCCCTGCCTCCATCCCGGCTCCCGCTCCCGCCCCGGCCGACGGCATCGTGCGGGCCGTCCGGATCGCCGCCCCGGGCGGGGCTCCCGAGCTGGTCGAGGTCCCACTACGCACCCCCGGCGCCGGTTCCGTCCGGATCACCGTCGAGGCGTGCGGCGTCTGCCACTCGGACCTGCTGATCGCGGTCGGCCAGCTGCCCGGCACCACCTTCCCGGTCACCCCCGGTCACGAGATCGCGGGCCGGATCGACGCCCTCGGCGAGGGCGTCGAGGGCTGGCAGGTGGGCGACCGGGTCGCGGTCGGCTGGTTCGGCGGCAGCTGCGGGCACTGCGAGGCCTGCCGCGACGGCGACGCCATCCTCTGCCCCCACCTCCAGGTCCCCGGCGCGGCCTACCCCGGCGGCTACGCCGACTCCGTCATCGTGCCCGCCGACGCGCTCGCGGCGGTGCCCGACGGACTGACCGCCGTCGAGGCCGCGCCGCTGGCCTGCGCCGGCGTGACCGTGTTCAACGCCCTCCGCCGCTCCGCCGCCCGCCCGGGCGACACCGTGGCGGTGCTCGGCCTCGGCGGCCTCGGCCACCTGGGCGTCCAGTTCGCCCACGCCATGGGCCTGCGCACGGTCGCCGTCGCGCGCGGCGCGGAGAAGGGGCCGCTGGCGTACCGGCTCGGCGCGGACCACTACGTGGACAGCACCGCCGGGAACGTCGCCGAGGCCCTCCAGGCGCTCGGCGGGGTCAAGGTCGTGCTGGCCACCGTCACCGACGCCGACGCCATGTCCGCCACCGTCGACGGCCTGGGCCGCCGCGGCGAGCTCGTCATCGTCGGGGTGTCCCCCGCCCCGCTCGCGATCAGCCCGCTGCAACTGATCGCCGCGGACCGCAAGGTCTACGCCCACTCCTCCGGCGCGGCCCTCGACACCCGGGACACCCTGCGCTTCGCCGAGCGCACCGGCGTCCGGGCCTGGGTCGAGGAGCTCCCGCTGGAGGAGACCGCCGCCGCCGTGGCGAGGATGAGCAGCGGGCGGGCCCGGTTCCGGATGGTCGTCACCACGGGCCGCTGACCCGACGGCCGCCCCTCGGGTAGGTCAAGCGTTGGCAAAGACCCCGCCGTCGAACGCCCGATCGACGACGCTTAGGCTGGTCCGCGCCCGAACGACCCGCCGGGCGGCCGCCCGGGTACCCGGCCGGCCGCGCCGGTGCGTCGGCGGGCCCACGAACACCGGAAATCACAGGACGTACCAGGGGGACGCAGCAGCATGCACCGGGACCACGAAGAGCACGAACCGTACGAGTCGTACGAGCCGTACGGAGAAGACGGGTACGACGACCACCTCGTCCACGCAGACGGCCACCCGCAGGCCCCGCAGCGCCGGCGCTCCCGCCGGATCTGGCTGGTGGCGGTCGGCGGGGTGTTCACGGCACTGGTCGTCGTCGCGGGCTACGGCGCCTACAACGTGCTGAGCGCCGTGTCCGGCGGCTCCACCGACACCGGCGGCGGGGCCGCCTCCACGACCGCCAAGGAGCCGCAGGCGCCGCCCACCGCCGAACAGGCCGACGCCGTGGCCAAGGACTTCCTGGCGGCCTGGGGCCGCGGCGACCTCACCGTCGCGGCCGGGCTCACCGATCGCCCGGAGGCCGCCCGGATGGCGCTCGCCTCGTTCCACGACAACGTGTCCGCCCGCGCCCTCACCCTGACCGGGACGGGCCCCGCGCCCGCCGGCACGCCGAGCGAGCCCGCCGTCGGCTACCGGGTGCGGGCGGAGTTCGACGGCACCGCGCAGGCCTGGGAGTACGAGAGCGCCCTCGGCGCGGTGCGTGCCTCCGACGGGCGGGTGCTGGTGCGCTGGGCGCCGACCGTGGTCCACCCCAAGCTGGCCGCGGGCCGGACCCTCGCCGTGAAGGCCCTGCCGAACCCGGTGTCCAAGCCCACCGACCGCAAGGGGCGGCCGCTGGACGCGTTCCCGTCGCTGCAGTCCGTGCTGCCCCAGATCGCCCCGCCCGACGGCGCGAAGGCCGTCACCGGGCAGGCCGTGGTGCTCTCCGGCGGCGGGCAGGAGGCGGAGGAGCTGTTCGTGCTGACCCCGCCGAGCGCCCCGCAGGTCAAGCTCACCCTGGACGCCGACCTCCAGCAGGTCGCCGAGGAGGCGGTGAAGCAGCAGTCCGCGAACGGCAAGCCCGCCTCGCTGGTGGCCGTCCAGCCGAGCACCGGCAACATCCTGGCGATGGCCTACGCCCCGCAGGGCGGCTTCAACCGCGCGGTCGGCGGCGGACAGGCGCCCGGTTCGACGATGAAGGTGATCACCGCGGCCGCGCTGCTGGAGGCCGGGGTCACCCCGGACACCGCCGCGCCCTGCAAGGAGACCACCAACTCGCCCCGGACCTGGCACAACGACGAGCCCGGCAACCACCTCGACTACAGCCTCAGCGACGACTTCATCCACTCCTGCAACACCGGCTTCATCGACAAGGGCCTGGAGAAGCTCCAGCTCGGCACGCTGGGCTCGGTCGCCCGCGACCAGTTCGGCCTCGGCCTCCAGTGGCGGATCGGCATCCCGAGCCGCG
The DNA here is from genome assembly GCF_042738155.1 of Kitasatospora sp. NPDC059088. Lineage (NCBI taxonomy): Bacteria > Bacillati > Actinomycetota > Actinomycetes > Kitasatosporales > Streptomycetaceae > Kitasatospora > Kitasatospora sp. NPDC059088. The sequence continues at coordinate 78,380 of NZ_JBHYGR010000006.1, forward strand.
ACGCCACCATCCCGGTGCCGGGCAACAAGGACGAGGCGGCGGCCGCGTACATCGGCCAGGGGCAGATCCAGGTGAACTCGCTGCTGATGGCCTCCGTCGCGGCCACCGTGCAGAGCGGAACGTTCCGTCAGCCGGTGCTCCGCGAGGACGTCAAGCGGGTGACCGCCCCTGGGAAGCTGCCCTCCGACGTCGCCCAGGGGCTGCGCTCGATGATGGCCAGGACGGCGACCCAGGGCACCGCCCGCACCCCGATGTCCGGCCTCGGCGGCCAGATCGGGGCCAAGACCGGCACCGTCGAGGCCGGCTCGGGCCAGGCCACCAACAGCTGGTTCATCGCCTACCGCAACGACCTCGCCGTCGCGGCCGAGGTCGAGGGCGGCGGCCACGGCAACAGCGCCGCCGGCGTCGCGGCCGCCCAGGTGCTCAAGGCGGGCGGCAAGGGCTGACGGGGCCGGCGGTCGGTGCCGCCGCGTCGGCGCGGCCGGACCGG
>NZ_JBHYGR010000006.1:78879-104949 GCF_042738155.1 Kitasatospora sp. NPDC059088
GGGGGGGGGGGGGGGGCCGGGGGGGGCGGGGGGCGGCCCCGGCGCGCCCCCCCCCCCCCCCGCGGCCGGACCGGCTCCCCACGCTAACGGTCGGCCTCCACCGGCGCGGACCCGGTCTGCGGACGGGCCGCCTCGGGCGCCTCGGGCGCCCCGGGGCGGCTCCGCTCGGCCCAGGCGGCCACCGGTGGTCCGGCCACGCCCAGGGCGGCGAAGAACACGCCGAGGAGCAGCCAGCCCGGCTGTCCGAGCGCCAGGACCGCGCCGGTCAGGGCCGCCGGGGCGAGCGCCTGGCCCGCGTTGAAGCCGATCCCGAACAGGCCCTGGTACTGCCCCTGGGCGTGGTCGGGCGCCAGCCCGAAGGCCAGCGCGTAGCCGCCTGAGGACTCCCACACCTCGCCGACGCTGTGGATGCCCACCGCGAGCACGGCGAGCACCGGGGCGACCCACACCGGGACGTCGGCGGTCAGCGCCATCAGCGGACAGCTGACCAGGAACAGCAGCCCGGCGAGCCGGAAGGCCCGACCTCCCTGCCGCGGGGTCTCCACCCTGGACCCGAGCCGGCTCTGGAGCAGCGCGCAGACACCGCTGTTGACGGCGTAGACCGCCGCCACCGTCCAGCGCGGCGCGTCGGTGTGGGCGCTCAGCCAGATCGGCAGCAGCAGGGAGACGGTCTGGTACTGGAAGCCCATGGCGCTGTAGAGCGCGACGAAGGACACGTACGGCCGGTCCGCCAGGACGGACCACCGGCGGTGCTCCGCGGGCCGCGGCAGCGGCGGGTAGTCCGGGACGCCCAGGAGGCCGATCAGCCCGGCGCCCGCGAAGCTGGCGGCGTTGGCGAGGATCAGCGCGGTGTAGGCGGCACGGGTGTCGATCTGGATGGCGACGGCCGCGCCCAGGGTCCCCGCGACCACGCCGAGGTTGACGTAGGTGCGCAGCCTGGCCCGGAAAGCGGCCGGGCGCTCACCGCCCGCCCGCGCGACGAGCGCACCGCCCGCCGCGCTACTCGCCGTGGCGGCCAGCCGGTCCAGTGTGGCGACGAGCGTGAACGCCGCCCAGCCGTCGATCAGGACGAAGGCCGCCATGGTCACGGCCTGCAGTGCCACGCTCACCAGCCAGACGGTGCGGGCACCGTGACGGTCGGCCAGGTTGCCCGCCGGTATGCCCGCGGCCAGCCCGCACAGGCCCGCGATCGTCAGCCCCGCACCGACCTGGACGGCGGGCAGGTGCACCACGAGCGTGAAGTAGAGCATGGCCGCGGTGTTGAACAGGCCGTTGCCCACCCTGCTGACGAAACTGGCCGCGATCAGGGCCCGTTGCGGCCCCGAGGTCGCACGGTCATCGGTCCGTTTCTCTGATCTCCTCATGATCATGCCGATCAGGCTAACAGCGGCGTTCCGCGGTGCCGATCGGCCCCGAACGGACTCCGAACGGGCGCCGCCGGAAAAGCACTTGCCCGAACGAGGCGCCGGTGCCAGCATCTGAGCCATGATCACGAGAATCGAGCCGGCCACCCACTGGTGAGCGCCGTACCCGGGCACCCGTCGCCCGACCACCGCCCCGGCCGAGGAATCCGGGTGCACCGAGGCCCAACGCACCTCCCTCCTCACCGCCCGCCTCGCCCTCCCCGACGTCGACGGCGGTCGCGGCGCGGGCCGTGACGGCGGCCCGACCGGTCGGGCATCATGGCGCGATGCCCGAACTGATCACTCCGACCGTACGGCTGCAGGCCTCGTTCCTGGCCGTGGTGGCCGAGTTCCACGCCGAACCCGGCCAGGCCGTCCCCTGGTTCGTCAAGGATGTCGACCCGGCCGCGCTGACCGACCCCGGTCCGGACGCCTTCGCCGCGTACGTCGCACGCGTGCTCGCCGAGCGGACCGAGGCGGGGATGCGCAGGGACGCGGGGGTGCCGATGACCACCCTGTGGTGGGCCGAGGGTGACCAGCTGCTGGGGCGCCTGGCCATCCGCCACCGCCTCACCCCGAACCTGGAGCGCATCGGCGGCCACATCGGCTACGACGTCCGCCCCGGCGCCCGCCGACGGGGCCACGCGACCGCGATGCTCGCCGCGGCACTGCCGGTGGCCGCCGAACTCGGCATCACCGGCGCGCTGCTGACCTGCGACAAGACCAACACGGCCTCCCGCCGCGTGATCGAGGCCAACGGCGGACGCCTGACCGCCACGGAGGGGAACAAGCTCCGCTACCTCCTACCGACCACCTGACCCCCGCGCCCCGCTCGCCCGTCAGTCCCCGCGGACCGGCCGGACGATCCGCTCGACGACGGCCGCGGCCTCCGCCGGGTGCTCCGCCAGCCACCGCCCGAGCCGCTCCTCCACGGCCCGTGCCACGCAGGCCCGCACGGCCGTGTTGCCCAGCCGGTCACGGAGGGATCCCTCGAACTCCGGCCGCTCCAAGGTCACCGACACGACCGCCGTCAGGCCCTCGACAACCCGGTCGGCGCCGAGGTCGGCGCAAGGCATGGTCAGCAGCCGCCGCTCGCGCGCGCGTAGGCGGTGACCGCCGCCACCACCCCGTCCAGGAAGCCCAGCTGATGGGTGCCGCCGCCAGGCGTGGGGCGGCAGTTGGCGAAGCTCCGGACCCGCTGCTCCGGTGCGCGGTGCCACCGCCAGGCCACCTCCATCCTCCCGGCCATCCCCGGCTCCTCCTGCGTGAAGCCGACGACCTCCGGACGAATCGGCTCGTCACCCCGCCCGTCGAGGGAGTCCAGGAAGGTGACGAAGTCCCGTGCCCCGCCCGGGAACCGGAACCGCTCCGCGCGGGGCTCGCCGGGGTACCGCTCGTCGGTCAGCGAGATGTCCAGGCCCCGGTTGAGGAAGGCGAGTTCGCGGAAGCGTTCCGCCAGAGCCTCGTAGGAGAACTCCGTCGCCCCGAAGATCTCGGCATCGGGCCGGAAGGTGACGGTGGTGCCGCTCCCGACCACCGGCCCGGCCTGGGCCAGCGGAGCGAGCGCGATCCCGCACGCGTACTCCTGGACCCAGCGGACCCCGTCGCGCCGCACCTCGGCCGTGAGTCGGCTCGCCAGGGCGTTGGTGACGGCAGGCCCCAGATCAGGGTTGCCCAGCACCACATCGTAGTGGCCACCGACTCCCAGCCGGGTCAGCACGCTCTCCAGACCGGGCCCGTCCGCGCCCCCGGCGTCGTCGACGCGGACACCCGGCCCGTCGTCGGCGATCCGCACCGCACCCCCGGGCAGGAGGGTGACGTCCACGCGGCTCGCCCGGCCGTCGAGGACGTCGTTCACCGCCCGGTCGGAGACTGCGAACACCAGCTGCCGCAGGCCCCGTTCACCCGTCGATCCGACGAACATCCCCGGCCGCTTCCGGACGGCCTCCGGCCATTCGTACACCTGGATCCGCGCGCCCACGTAGGCATTGGTCTCCGTGCTCACGATGTCCCCTCCGAAAGTGTCCGTCAGAACTCCCCCAGCCTACGAGATTTCCAGCAGAACACCAGGTCAGAGCGGGTGGACCAGAGCCGCATCCAGCCGCCTGAGCACCCGTCGGCAGGCGTTGGACCCAGGTATCGCGAACCACCACCGGAGTGCCGTCGCACCGCCGACGACGGCGCACACGGCACCGTTCCGGGCGGACCCGGGGTCCCCGATTCCGAGAATTTCCGCCTGCGGGCCGGGGCTCCGTGCTGTGGCTCCGCGCCACTGTCCCGCTCAGTCGATCGCGACCGCCTCGGCGCCGTTCTGCGCCGCGCCCTCGGCGACTGAGCCCGCCCCGGGCGCGCTCCCCGGCCACCCGGCGGCGTCTGTTCGGCCCCCGTAAACAGCGAAGGCGGGGAGGTCAGAGCCTCCCCGCCACTATCAAGGTACCGCGCCAGGGGGGCCTTGCGGCAAGGCCCCCCTCGGGGCGCACAATCGTCGACCGAGGCCGGAACCTGGCGATTCGCGCGGTTCGCACCGTACGTTGGCCGGTGTCCCGAACTGTCGGCCTCGTTCGACACTCACTGGGGGAATGTTCCGATGATCGACGTGATCGTGGTCGGCGGCGGGCCGACCGGCCTGATGCTGGCGATCGAACTGCGGCTGCAGGGCGTCCGGGTGGTCGTCCTGGAGCGGCTGGCCGAGCCGACCCCGGAGTCCCGGGGCCAGGGCCTGCACGTGCGCAGCGTGGAGATGATGGACCAGCGCGGGCTGCTGGACCGGTTCCTCGCGGAGGGCCGGAAGTTCCGGATCGGCGGCTTCTTCGGCCACATCCACAAGCCGTGGCCGGAGACCATGGACACCGCCCACGACTACGGCCTGTCCGTCGAGCAGCCGGTCACCGAGCGGCTGCTCGGCGCGTACGCCGCCGAGCTCGGCGCGGAGGTCCGGCGGGGCCAGGAGGTGGCCGGGCTCGACCAGGACGAGGACGGGGTCACGGTCGAGCTGGCGGACGGCACCCGGCTGCGCTCGCGCTACCTGGTCGGCTGCGACGGCGGCCGCAGCACGGTGCGCCGTCGGCTGGGCGTCGCCTTCCCCGGCGAGCCGTCCCGGGTCGACACCCTGCTCGCCGAACTGTCGCTGGCCGAGGACCCGGCGACCGTCGAGAAGGTGGTCGCCCGGGTCCGCCGGACCGAGCTGCGGTTCGGCGCCGTCCCCCGGGGCGAGGGGCTGTACCGGGTGATCGTGCCCGCCCCGGGCGTCGCCGAGGACCGTGCAGACGGCCCGACCCTGGAGGAGTTCCGGCAGCAGCTGCGCGCCGTCGCCGGCACCGATTTCGGGGCGCACTCGCCCCGCTGGCTGTCCCGCTTCGGCGACGCGACCCGGCAGGCGGAGCACTACCGGGTCGGCCGGGCCTTCCTGGCCGGCGACGCGGCGCACATCCACCCGCCCACCGGCGGGCAGGGCCTCAACCTCGGCATCCAGGACGCCTACAACCTCGGCTGGAAGCTCGCCGCGGCCGTCCACGGCCGGGCCACCGAAGGGCTCCTGGACAGCTACCACGCCGAGCGCCACCCGGTGGGCGCCCGGGTGCTGGCCAACACCCGCGCCCAGATGACACTGCTGGGCTCCGAGCCCGGTGCGGTCGCGCTGCGGGAGCTGCTCTCCACGCTGATGGACTTCGAGGAGGTGAACCGCTACATGACCGAGATGGTCTTCGGCGTCGGTGTCCGCTACGACTTCGGTGCGGGTCCCGAGCTGCTCGGGCGGCGGCTGCGGAACGTCCGGTTGAAGAGCGGCCGCCTGTACGAGCGGATGCACGGCGGACGGGCCCTGCTGCTCGACGCCACCGGGGGCGCCCTCTCGGTGACCGGCTGGGCCGACCGCGTCGACCACGTCACCGATCCCGCCGAGGACTTCGACGCCCCCGCAGTCCTGCTCCGCCCGGACGGCTACGTGGCCTGGCTCGGCGCGGACCAGCCGACGCTGGACGCGGCGCTGACCCGCTGGTTCGGCCCCGCCACCGCCTGAGCGGCCCCGGAGGACGCTCACTCGCCCGGCGGCTCCGGCGGCTCCGGCGACTCCAGCGGCTCCGACGGCCCCGGGTCGATCCTGAGCAGCGAGTGCTGCACCGTGCCGTCCGGCTGGTACACGGTGCGGTACAGGTACGGGTGGTCCGAGCCGGGGAGCAGCACGACGCCCTCCTCCACCAGCGGCTGCTGCTCGGCGATGGCCCGGAGCCGGTGGTCGGCGTCGGCCGGGAACTCCGGCTCCGGCGGGCGGCGGTGGCGTCCGGCCACGGCGGCGCTCCGTTCTCTCCTGGTGATTCCGGTCGTCCCCCGGTCCTTCCCGTCCTTCCTGCCCCTTCCCCTGCTCCCGGACCGTGACGCGCCCCGCCCGCCCGTTCAGGCCGGGCGGGCGGGGCGGACGGATGGACGGGGCCGACGGGCGGCGCACCGGGCCGGGGTGACTACATCGGGGCGAGCTTGATCATCGCGAATGGTGCGCCCTGCGGGTCGGCGACCACCGTCATCCGGCCGGCCACCATGTCGAAGGGCGGGGCGAGGACGGTGCCGCCGCGCTTGACCACGACGTCGGCACAGGAGTCCACGTCGTCCACCGCGAAGTAGCTCAGCCAGTGCGCCGGGGTGCCGGGCGGGTCGTTGGCGAGCAGCGAGACCCCGCCGACGGGGCGGCCGCCGACCCGCAGTTCCCAGTAGGAGTCCGCGCCCTCCGCCGGCTCGATCTCGATGCCGAAGGCCTCGCCGTAGAAGGCGGTGGCGCCGGGGACGTCACTGGTGTGGAGCTCGTTCCAGGTCAGCGCGCCGGGCTCGTTGACCACCTGGGCGCCGGAGAACTCGCCCGGCTGCCAGACGCCGAACACCGCGCCCTGCGGGTCGGCGGCGATCAGCATCCGGCCCAGCGGGCCGACGTCCATCACCGGGGCCAACAGGGTGCCGCCCGCCCCGACGATGGCGTCCTGGGTGGCCTGGGCATCGGTGGTGGCCAGGTAGCTGGTCCACACGGTGGGCGGCTCTGGCATGCCCTCGGGGGACATCGCCGGGCCGATGCCGGCTGCCGCCTTTCCGTTGAGCTCGCAGACGGCGTAGCCGCCGAACTCGGCCGGGCCGGGCTGCCCCTGCCAGCCGAAGAGGTCGCGGTAGAAGTCCAGCGCGGCCTGCTGGTCCTTCGCCATCAGGTCGACCCAGCACGGGGTGCCGGTCACGTACGGGGTAGTGACTTCGGGCATGCTCGCTCTTTCCTCTTCCTCGTGAGGTCCCCCGCCAGTCACCCTCGCGTCCCGTCCGGGGATCCGCCACCCGACACGCCGCCGCCACGCCGCCGCCACAGCGCCGCCGCGGACCCCGCCGGACCCCCTCCCCTCCACCGCCCGACCTTCACCCGTTCGGCGCAACAGGGGCTCACGAACGAGCCGGATGGGCCCCCGACCACGGGGTTTGACCGGGGCCACTCATTGTTGTGACGCTGGGCCAACACAGCGTGCACCGTTGGCTCCTGGGGAGACCGTGGACGAATCGCTCCGAATCCTTGTCACCGACGCCGATCGAGGCGCCACCACCTCCCTGCTCGCCTGGCTGCGGGCGGAGGACGAGTTGCGCGGCCGGGTCGAGCTGGAGGCCCCGCCGCCGCAGCCCGGCTCCTTGGGCACCCTCGCCGACGTGCTCACCGTCGCCGTCGGTGCCGGCGGGGCGGTGTCCGGCCTGACCAGCGCGCTGATCGCGTGGATCCGGCGCCGGGCCGGCGAGACGGTGGTCCAGGTGACCCGCGCGGACGGCAGCTCGGTCGAACTGCGGGCGACGGCGGTGCACGGCCTCGACGCGGACGGCGTCGCCGCCCTCGTCCGCGAGGTGGGCGCGTCGCTGGCCGAGCGCCCCGGACCGGCCGCCCTGCCCGCCGAAGGCGGCGCGCAGCCCGACGGCGCGCACCCGGGCAACGCGCGGCCCGGCAACGAGTAACCCGGAGATGCCCGACAAGGCGGTGAGCGGCGGCGGACTGCCCCTGGGCCTCCCCGGTGCCCGGGCCCTGGTCATCGGGACCGGCACCCACGTCCCCGGTTCCGTCCTGCCCGACGTCCCGGCCGCGGCCGCCACCGTGCACGCCGTCGCGCGGGCGCTGGTCGAGCACTGCGGCCTCGCCCCCGAGCACGTCCGGACCGTGCTCGACCCGGAGGACCCCGTCGTGCTCGGCGAGGCGCTCACCGCCGCCGCGGAGTCGGCGGACTCCGTGCTGCTCGTGTACTACGTCGGCCACGGCCTGGTCGACGACGACAACGAGCTGTACCTGGCGACCCGCGTCACCGAGCACCTCACCCGCGGCCTCGCCTACAAGGGGCTGCGCTACGCCACCCTGCGCCGCACGCTGGCCGGCTCCCGGGCCCGCTCGGTCGTGCTGGTCCTGGACTGCTGCTTCTCCGGCCGAGCCGCGCCCGTCGGCCGGGCGGGCCGTGCCTTCGAGGCCGCCCACCCCGGCGGCGGCTTCGTCCTGGCCTCCGCCGCTCCGGAGGAGCTCGCCCTCGCCCCGCTCGGCGCGGCGTACACCGCGTTCAGCGGCGAGCTGCTGCGCCTGCTGTGCGAGGGCGACCCGGTCGGCCCGCCGCAGCTGACCCTGGACGACGTCCACCGGGCCCTGTCCCGCACGCTCCGCGACCGGGGCTTCCCGGCGCCGCGCCGCCAGGCCGAGGGGCGGGCCGGCGAGCTGGTCCTGGCGCCCAACCCGGCCTACGACCCGCCGGTCGGTCCCCACCCGCCCGAGCCCCACCCCGGCGCCTGCCCGTACCGGGGCCTGGCCGCGTACGGCGCGGAGGACGCCCCGTACTTCTTCGGCCGCGAGGAGCTGACCGAGCGGCTGGTCTCCCGCGTCGCCACGCGGCTCGCCGGGGGCGGACCGCTGATGGTGGTCGGCCCGTCCGGCGCCGGGAAGTCCTCGCTGCTGCGCGCCGGGCTGCTGCCCGCGCTCGACCACGGGCTGCCCGGGGCGCTCCAGGCCTGGCGCTGGGCGCGCGTGGTGCTGACCCCGGGCGAGCGGCCGGTGACACGGCTCGCCCACGCCCTGGCCGAACTGGCCGAACTGGCCGAACTGGCCGATCCGGGTGAACCGGGTGAACCGGACGGGCCCCGCCACCGCGGTCCCGAGGCGATCCGCGCCGAGCTGATGGCCGCGCCGGAGTCGGTCCTCGCCCGGCTGCCCGCCGACGGGACCCGGCCCGTCCTGGTGGTGGACCAGTTCGAGGAGCTGTTCACCGCCTGCACCGACGAGCGCGAGCGGGAGGTCTTCGTCGCGGCCCTGTCCGCCGCCTGCACCCGGGGCCCGGAGCCGGACGCCTTCCCCCGGGCGGTGGTGCTACTGGGGCTGCGCGCCGACTTCTACGGCCACTGCGCGGCGTACCCGGCACTGGCGGAGGCGCTGCAGGACGGCCAGGTGCTGGTCGGCCCGATGCGGACCGGCGAACTGCGCGACGCCGTCGAGAAGCCCGCGCTGCTCGCCGGACTGAGCCTGGAACCCGGCCTGGTCGACCTGCTGCTGCGCGACCTGCGCACCGGCGGCGACCGCCCGCGCGGGCCCGGGGCCGCGCTGCCCCTGCTGTCGTACGCGCTGCTGGCCACCTGGCAGAAGCGCGCGGGCCGGGTGCTCACCATGGCGGGCTACCAGGCCTCGGGCGGCATCTGGGGCGCGGTCGCCCAGACCGCGCAGGCCACCTACGACGCCCTGGACGCCGACGGTCGCCGGGCCGCCCGGCAGCTCCTGCTGCGCATGGTGCACGTGGTCGACGGCGCCGAGGACACCCGCCGCCGGGTCCCGCTCGCCGAGCTCGGCCTCGACGCGGACCCGGCCGCACAGGCCGCCCTCCGCGCGCTCGTCGGGGCCCGGCTGGTCGTCGCCGACGACGGCCACGCCGAACTCGCCCACGAGGCGGTGCTGCGCGCCTGGCAGCAGCTGCGGGACTGGATCGAGCACGACCGGGCCGGCCTGCAGCTGCGCCAGCGGCTGCACGACGCGGCGGACGCCTGGGAGCGGGACGGGCGCGACGAAGGAGCCCTGTACCGGGGCGTCCGGTTGGCCGCCGCCGTGCAGTGGGTCGAGGAGTCGGCCCAGCGGCACGGGACCACCCCCGTGGCGCGGGAGTTCGTCGCCGCCGGGCAGGCCCGGCAGGCCGCCGAACGCCGCGCCGAACGACGCCGCACCACCCGGCTGCGCGCCCTGTCCGGCGTGCTGGCCGTGCTGTTGACGGTGGCGGTCGCCGGGGTCGGCACGGCGGCCTGGCAGAACCGGATCGCCCATGAGCAGCGGGACCTCCTCGCCTCCAAGGTGGGGGCCCAGGCGGCCGGCCGGATCCGGACCACCGATCCGACCTTGGCACTCCAACTCGCCCTGTCCGCACGGCACATCGCGGACACCCCGGAGGCGCGCGGCAGCCTGTTCGACTCGGCGCTGGCACCGTACTCCACGCCGGTCGCCGAGCCCACCGGCACCGTACGGAACCTCGCCCACAGTGCCGAACGGCACCTGCTGGCCAGTACGGGCAGCGACCGGAGCGTCCGGCTCTGGGACCTCTCGGATCCCCGGGACACGAAACCCCTCTCGACCACCCGGACCGGCACCGGCCATGCGGGCCTCGCGCTGAGCCCGGACGGCCGGCTGCTCGCGGCCGAGGACACGGACACGTCGGTGCGCCTGTGGAACGTGACCGACCCCACCCGTCCGGAGGCCCTCGCCCTCCTGCCCGACAGCTCCGGCGCGCTCGCCCTCAGCCCGGACGGGCACCGGCTGGCCGTGCTCGGCCAGACCGGTTCCTCGCTCTGGGACCTCACCGACCCGCGGCACCCCGTCCGGTCCGCTGCCCTGCCCACCGCCACCGGTACGCCGCAGTCCGGCGCGTTCAGCTCGGACGGCCGGCTGCTCGCGCTCCTGCACGGCGAGTCCGAGGACTCCACCACCGTCCAGCTGTGGAACGTCGCCGACCCGTCAAAACCCGCGCTCACCGGCAGCATCGCCGACAGCCACGGACTCGGCCTGGCGTTCAGCCCCCGGGCACCGCTGTTGGCCCTCGGCAGGAACGGCCGGGGCGTGGGCCTGTGGGACACCACCGACCCGGCCAAGCCCGCCCCCGTCAACCAGGCCTCCTACGACACCTCGGCCCCGGTGGCGATCGACTCCCAGCAGACCGTGGCGGCCCTGGCCTTCGCCCCGGACGGCCGGACCCTGGCGTTCGGCTCCTCCCGTTCGGACGAGTACTTCACCGGCCACGCCGAGACGGTGGACCTCCGCGACCCGCACTCCCCGGTCGGCGTCGTCGACTACCCCACCTCGGAGACCGTGTACGCGGTCGCGCTCGACGACCGCGGCTCGTCCCTGCTCAGCGCCGGCACGACCCTCCGGCGCTGGCACCCGGCACCGGCCACCGTGCTCTCCGACACCGGCGCCTACGGGAACTTCACCCAGGACGGCCGCACCCTCGCCTGGGCCTTCGACCCACCGCCCGGGCGCAGTACCGACGGCGCCCGGCAGTACCGCCTGTGGCGGACCGACGGCCCCTACGACACCCGGCAGGCCGGGACGTTGACGGGCCTGAACGGGGGGACGGTCCGCGCCGTCGACGACCACACCCTGCTCACCTACAGCGACGTCGCGGCCCCCCTCCTGTGGGACGTCTCCGACCCGGACCACCCCCGCCGGGGCGGCACGCTCAACGCGCTCTCCGAACCCCTGGACCACACCGGTGTGCTCTCCGACTTCATGACGGACCTGGACGCCCGGAACGGACTGGTCGTGGCCAACGGCCGCGACGGCCGGATCCACGTGTGGGACGCCTCCGACGCGAGCGCCCCGAAGGAGCTCTCCACCTTCTCCTCCCCCCAGCCGCCCGGCCAGCTCCACCTCGTCAACCGCAAGCTGGTCTCCCTGGACCGGATGAACAGCCACCGGATCAGCGTCTGGGACCTCGGCGACCCCGCGCATCCGACGGCCGCCCCGCCGATCGACCTCGACACCAACGTGGCCCAGGCGGACGAGGCCCAGAACCGGCTCGCGATCGCCCTGGCCAAGATCCCCGGCTCCAACCCCAAGACCATCCAGCTCTGGGACCTCGCCGACCCCCGGCACCCCGAGCACGGCGCCCTCCCGGAAGCGCCCGTCACCGACTTCGCGTTCAGCCACGACGGGCGCACCCTCGCGGTGTCGAACGACAGCACCGTCGACCTGTGGGACGTCAGCGACGTCCACCGCCCGCAGCGGGCCGGCTCCCTCGTCGCCCAGAAGCAGTTCAACCTCGAGTTCAGCCCGGACAACCGGCTGCTCATCAGCAGGGCCCTGGCCGAACGGGACACCCTCCTCAACGGCGGGCAGATCCACCTCTGGGAGGTCGCCGACCCGCACGCCCCGACCGAGATCGCCGTGCAGGCCCCCAAGCACTACGTCCCCGCCCTCGGGTTCAGCCCCGACGGCAGGAGCCTCCTGATCAGCCAAGCCGCCGGGGACAACGACCCGAGCCGGGTCACCATCCTCGACCCCGACATCGACCGCCTCACCCGCCACCTCTGCGACGTCGCGGGCGCCACCATCACCGAGGCCCAGTGGAAGCAGTACTTCCCCGGCACCCCCTACGACCGGCCCTGCGGCTGACACCCACCCCGACGTTCTCCGCCCCACCACACTCCCCGGGAGCCGCCATGGACACCGTCACCCCCCGAACCGGCGAGGAGGCGGCCGCCCTGGCCGCGCTCGGCAGCCGGGTGCTCGCCGAGGCGGGGCACGGGGACATGGTCTGGGGGCACCTGGCGGTCCGCGATCCGGACGGGCGCGGGGTGTGGATGAAGGCCTCGGGCTGGGGCCTGGAGGAGATCGACCGGGACCGGGTGCTGCTGGTCTCCTGGGACGGCGAGCGACTCGCGGGCGGCGAGCGGCTCGACGGCGGCGGTCGGGTGCACCTGGAGTACCCGATCCACACCGAGGTGCTGAAGGCCCGCCCGGACGTGCACGTCTCGCTGCACACCCACTCGGGCACCGTCAACGCCTTCTCCTCGCTGGGCGAGCCCTTGCGGCCACTGAGCCACGACGGGGTGCCCTTCGCCGAGCACGGCCTGCCGCGCTTCGGCGCGACCGCCGACCTGGTCCGCACCGCGGAGCTGGGCCGGGCCCTGGCCGCCGACCTCGGTGCCGCCCGGGCCTGTCTGATGCCGCAGCACGGCCTGCTCACCGTCGGCCGGGACGTCGCCCACGCGGTGATGTACGCCGTACTGCTGGAACGGGCCTGCGGCCTCCAGCTCACCGCTCGCGCGGCGGGCGGCCCGCGTCACTGGACCGGCCACCGGGAGAGTCTGGAGAAGGACGCGTCCGTCTGGCCGTCCAGCCAGATCGAGGCCGGCTGGCGCTACTGGGTACGGCGGACCGATCACCCCTGACCTCAGGGGACGTGAACCTCTGTCGGCTCCGAATCCGGGCTCGCTCATGCTGACTTGGAGTCAACTCACCGACCCCGTCGACCATTCCACGCCCCGGGCGGATCAGGGCGCTTCGGCACGGAGGGCGGCGCTGGTCGCCAGGGTGGTGTAGGGCATGGTGAAGCGGCCGCCCAGGGCGTCGACGGCCGCGCCGACCGCGTCCAGGACCTCGGCCAGCGGGGCGGGTCGGAGCCCGGTGAGGCCGCCGGTGGTGGGGAGCAGGTCCAACCACTGGTCGCGTGTGTAGGACCGCTCCCAGGCGAAGCTCCACTGCTCCGGTTCGGCGAACCGCCCGGTCGCGCGGATGTCGTCGGCGGTCCTCGCGTACCCCGCGCGGTACAGCTCCAGCGGACGCCGGGCCGGCCGGTCGCCGAACGGGGAGTCGGGTACCACCCGCCGGAAGGCCGCGGCGAACGGCTCGGCCACCTCGGCCGGCGGCTCGAAGACGTGGCCGAAGATCGTCAGGCGGCCCTTCGGGCGCAGCAGCCGGGCCGCCTTCGCCGCGCCGACGGCCGGGTCGACCCAGTGCCACGCCTGGCCGACGACCACGGCATCGAAGGTCCGACCGGCGGGCTCCCATGACTCGAAGGTCGCCACCTCGACCCGCAGGCCGCGGGCCCGCGCCAGGGCGGCCATCCGCGGGTCCGGGTCGATCCCGAGCACGGCGCAGCCGGCGGCCTGCAACTGACGGGCCGCGATGCCGGTCCCGCAGCCGACGTCGAGCACATCGACCACGTCGGGCACATCGGGCACGTCGGGCGCATCGGGCGCATCGGGCCCGGGGCTCCCCGCGACGATGCGCGCCACCAGTTCGTCGGGGTACGGAGGGCGGGCCCGGTCGTAGCGCTGCGCCTCCGCTCCGAAGGACTCGGCCACCTGCCGAGCCCGGTGGGGTTGCACCGACGCCGCCAACTGCGCCTGTTCCGGGCGCCCTTGCTGTCCGTGCGGTAAAGTGGGCATGCGCCCACCGTAGTGGGCAAGCGCCCACATGCCAAGCGACCGCCAGACTTCTGGCACCGGAGGGGGTCCGCACGTGCCGACCGGGGTACACCTGCGCGACGCGCGCCAGCAGCTGTTCGACGCCGCCGAACGCATCCTGCTGCGGGACGGCCCGAACGGGCTCACCAGCCGGGCCGTCACCGACGAGGCGGCCTGCGCCAAGGGTGTGCTGCACCGGCACTTCGCCGACTTCGACGCCTTCCTCACCGAACTGGTGATCGACCGGGCCGCGCAGCTCGAAGCCCACGCCCGGGCCCTGCGCGACTCCGTCGGCACCGGCACCGTGGCCGACAACCTCACCACCGCGCTGACCAGCCTGTTCGGCCCGGTCCCGGTGGCGATCATCCCGCTCATCACCTTCCGGGACGAGCTGCGCGCACGCCTGCGGCAGGCCATGCCGGGCGGCGGCATCGCGATCCTCTCCCAGGTCGCCGCGGCGGTCTCCGCCTACCTGACGGAGGAACGCGCGGCGGGCCGCATCGCGGCCGACGCCGACATCGACTCGCTCACCCTCTCCCTCGTCGGCGGCGGCCACCTCCTCTTCGCGGACCGGGACCCCGGCCCACCCACCACGGAGACCGTCCACCAGCTGGTGACCACCGCCCTCGCCGACGTCCTCCACCGACGGCCCCGCTGACATGGCGATCGAAACGGAAGCGGTACGGGCGCAGTTGGCGAGCGCGGGGCAGGCCGCCCTGGGCGGTGGCCGACGGCTCGCCGCCGTGCGGCGGCTGGCGGGCGGCAGCAAGAAGGGCGTCTACCGCCTGCTGATGGACGACGCCACCACGGCCGTCGCCTACCGCTGGGACCGCAGCGAGAACTACTGGCCGGCGGCCGAGGGCGACGACGACCTCGCCGACCCGTTCTCCCCCGGACTCGGCCTCGACCTGTTCGAGGCCGCGCACGCCCGCCTGACCGGGCTCGGCGTCCGCGTCCCCGCGATCCGACTGGTCGACCGCGAGGGCGCGCACGGTCCGGCCGACCTGGCCGTGGTCGAGGACGTCCGGGGCGAGAGCCTGGAAGACCTGCTCGCCCGCGACCGGCGGGCCGCGGCCCCGGTGCTGGCCCGGCTCGGCGAGGCGCTGGAGGCGATGCGCGGCCACCGCGCGCCCGGCTACGGCAAGGTGGCGGTGGTCGACGAGGGCGGCCGCTCGCACGGGAGGTCCTGCGAAGAGGTCGTCCTCACCCGCGCCCGGCGGGACCTCGCCGAGGCGGCGGCGCGCGATCCCCGCGTGGCGCAGGCCCGTGACCAACTGGCGGCGCGACTGTCGGCGCTGGCCGAGGCCGTCCGGCCGCGCGCTGAACATGCTGTGGTGCACGGCGAGTTGGGGCCCGACCACGTCCTGGTCGACCCGGCCGGACAGCCCGTGGTGATCGACATCGAGGGCACGATGTACTTCGACGTCGAGTGGGAGCACGTCTTCCTGCGGATCCGGCTGCACGAGGACTACCGGCCGCTGGAGCCGGCCGGGCTGGACGAACACAGGCTCGCCCTCTACCTGCTGGCGCAGCGGCTCTCGCTGACCGCGGGCCCGCTCCGGCTGCTCGACGGGGACTTCCCCGACCGGGCGGCGATGGCGGCCATCGCCGAGTACAACCTGAACCGCGCGCTGGACCTGGCCCGCTGAGGGACGGTCCGGTGTGCGGCAGGGCCGCCACGCGGAGGGCTCGCCCGCACGTCACACCCCCCGCGTGGCGGAAATCGTCACCTTCGTGTCCTTGCTGCCATCGGGCCGTGCGGCCAGGCTGGAGGGGTGAGCAGTCCACGCATCGTCTTCGCGGTCTTCCCCGAGTTCCAGATCCTCGACCTGACCGGCCCCCACGAGGTCTTCACCCACGCCGGGCGCCTGACCGGCGGCGTCGTCATCGAGACGGTGGCCGCGACGCCCGGCCCGTTGCCCTCCAGCGGCGGACTCGCCGTCTCCCCGACCCTGACGATCGACGAGTTCGACCGACGCGCCGAGCACCGCGCGCACGGCGCAGCCGACGCCCCCGTGGACACCCTCGTGGCGGTCGGCGGGGCGGGCGTGCAGCAGGCCTGCGAGGACCGCCGCTTCGTCGACTGGTTCACCCGCACCGCCCGCCACGCGCGCCGGACCGCCTCGGTCTGCACCGGGGCGTTCCTGCTCGGCGCCGCCGGGCTGCTGGACGGGCGGCGCGCGGTCACCCACTGGTCGCGCTGCACCGATCTGGCCGACCAGTACCCGCTGGCCACCGTGGACCCGGATCCGATCTTCGTGCGCGACGGCGAGCTGTGGACCTCGGCCGGGATCACCGCGAGCATGGACCTCGCGCTCGCCATGACGGAGGCCGACCACGGCCCGGAGGTGTCCCGCGCGATCGCCCGTCAGCTGGTGATGTTCGTCCAACGCCCGGGCGGACAGGCGCAGTTCAGTGCCCAGCTGGCGGCCCAGCGGCCGGAGCGGGCCCCGCTGCGGGAGGTCCTCGACTGGATCTCCGACCACCCCGACGGCGACCTGGGCGTCCCCGCCCTGGCCGCCCGGGCCGCGATGAGCGAGCGGAACTTCACCCGGGTCTTCCGCGCGGAGACCGGCCGCACGCCCGCCGCGTACGTGGAGAGCGTCCGGATCGAGGCCGCCAGACGACTGCTGGAGAGCACCACCGCGACCCTCGACGCCGTCGCCCACTCCTGCGGCTTCGGCACCGTCGAGACCCTGCACCGCAGCTTCCGGCGCACCCTGCGCGTCACCCCCGGCGAGTACCGCCGGCACTTCTCCCACTGGTGACGGCCCGTAGCGGGGCCTACGGCGCGAAGGTGAACTGCGGCCTCGGCTTGAGGCTCTTGAGGCACAGCAGGTACTTGTCGCTGCCGTGCTTGTAGGTGAAGTAGCTGTCGGCGTCGGGGTACTTCCGGCACTCCGTCTCACCGTCGTTGGAGTCGTCCGCCCGGCCCACGACCCGGGCGTCGGCCTGCGGGTCGGAGCAGGGAACCACCTTGAGGTCCGGGTTCTTGTCGTCCAGACCGGGGATGGCGATCACGTTGCTGTTGTGGACGCAGTCGCCGGCCTTGGCGAACTCCGGGTCGTCCTTCAGGAGCACGAAGAGCAGCGTGGCCAGGACGGCGGGGATGAGCACCCCGACGATCGTGGGCCGCAGGTAGACCGGCTTGCCCGGGTCCATCGGCGTGCCGGGGCCGCCGGGCAGCGGCTCGGCGAGCTTGTTGATCTTCGAGCGCTGCGGGATGTTGAGCAGCATGACGATCGGGTTGATGATCATCGACGGGATGCCCCACCAGCCCTGCCACAGGCTGTCGGAGGTCATCTCCCGGTGCGTGGCGATGCCGCAGTCGCGGCAGTACGGGCCCCGGCGCTTGAGGTAGCGCAGGACGACGATGAAGCCCTGGTGCCCGCGGATCGTGGCGTTCACGGCCGGGACGGAGCCGCAGACGGCGCAGGTGAGCTGCCCCTCGCCGTAACCGGGCGCCGCTTCCTGAACCGGGACGGCGGAGGCGGTCTCCGTGGGCGCAGCGGGCACGGCGGGCACAGCAGGCGCAGCAGGCGCAGCAGGCGCGGTGGCTTCGGCGGGCCCGGTGGCGTCGGGCAGCTCGGCAGACTGAGTGGAAATGGTGGATCCCCCGTGGTGATCAAGAAAGTTCGCCGGGGAAACCTATCGCCCCTCGAACACCAAGACCGGACCATGGGGGCGCCAAGGAGCGGAAGGTCACCGAACCGTGATCCCAAATCGGTCGTTCGCCGTCGAATTCCGGCGACGCCCGTCCCAAGGCCCCGGGCTCCCCTGGCACCCCGAACTCCCCTGGCTCAGTGGTACCAGGTGCGGATCTTGGCCGCGGTCTCCCGGACGTCGGCGTTCCCGGCCCGGATCCGGGCGGCCAGTTCGACGGCCTGCTTGGAGTCGGCCGTGACGATGACGCCGGAGGCGCTCAGGTAGGAGGCGGCCACCACGGCGGCGAAGTGCTCGTTGGCGGACTCCAGCGCCGGGACCCGGATCAGCTGGTGCATCAGGGCGGCCGCCCGCTGGTGCACGGCGCCGTAGACCGGCACCTCCATCACCTCGTCGGCGTGCCGGGCCACGGCGGCGGCCAGGGTGCCGTAGTCGGTGACGTCCGGGTCGCTCGGCAGGAACTGGTGCGCGATGTCGAGCAGCCAGACCCGGTCGATCCGCAGGATCACGCGGCGTCCGCCGTGGCGTCGCGGGTGCTGCGCGGGTACGGCCCGAACTCCTCCTCGAACGCGGGCCCCCAGGCCTGGGCGAAGTGGGCGGCGGCGGTGAGGAACCGCTCGCGCCGCTCGTCCGCCTCCTCCGCCAGCACCTTGCGCGCGTAGTCGGGCAGGCTCATCCCGGCGGCCTCCGCGCGCTGCTCCAGGGCCTCGTGCACGGCGTCGTCCAGTCGGACGTTCAACTGCTTCATGGCGGTGAGCGTAGCCCCAGCTACGGATCGCTACAAGGCGGCCTCGGCACTCCGACCGCTGGCACGGGACGCCGCCGGGCCGTGTTCGACCCGGACCTCCAGGGCCGGCCAGTGCGCCGCCCACCGGGCCAGCCGCTCCGCGTCCGGGAGGCCCTGCGGGACCAACGCGGCGTCCGGGTGGAAGGTCACGCAGGTGCCGGTGGTGCCGTCGGGCTCGATCGGGTCGAGGCCGGTGACGGGGAGGCCGTGCTCGTAGCGCTGCGTCCAGGCGCCGTTGAGCCGGCGGTTGGTGTGGAGCAGCCGGGTGCTGAGCGCCGCGACCACCGACATGCCCCGGCGCGGGTGCCCGTCCGGGAGCAGCTCCGCGCCGGGGTCGTCGAAGAAGCGCAGGTCCTTGGTCGCCATGACCGGCTTCTTGACCGCCTCGCCGTGCTCGTCGACCCGGGTGTCGGTGCCCCGGCCGTCGTCGCGGACCGAGACCGCGCCGTCGGCGTGCAGGGTGACCACGCACCGGCCGGTGCCGCGCGCGGCCGCCTCGTCGCCCGGGTAGGCGAGCACCTCCAGCACCAGGTGCGCCACTCCGCCCGGTGCCAGGCCGCCCGCCCCCGCGCGGATCCCGGCGAGGTGCTCGGCGTCCACGGCGGCCGCCCAGTCGTGGGTGGTGTTGGTCCAGGTGTCCTTCGGGGTCGCGTCCATCCGAGGAGTATGCCCCAGCGCCCGGCGGCCGCCCACCATGGCTGTCCAGCACCGGCCGACCCCCAACACGCCGCGCCGGTAGGAAAGTTGCCGGACGGCCGCACGGGGGCGTCCGCTCACCCGGTGACGAGCCGTCGGCCGCTGATCTCGGCCGGGCGGATCCGGACCCAGCGGGGCCGGTCGCCGCCGGCCCAGGGGGCCGCGCCGGGCAGCCCGTCGAGGCGCTGCAGTTCGGCCGGGTCGTCGACGTACCGCGCCGTACCGAGGG
The DNA here is from genome assembly GCF_042738155.1 of Kitasatospora sp. NPDC059088. Classification (NCBI taxonomy): domain Bacteria; kingdom Bacillati; phylum Actinomycetota; class Actinomycetes; order Kitasatosporales; family Streptomycetaceae; genus Kitasatospora; species Kitasatospora sp. NPDC059088. The sequence goes on from NZ_JBHYGR010000006.1 coordinate 98,081, forward strand.
CGAGCACGCTCCAGCCGCGCCCCAGGTACTCGTCGATGCGGTCGACCTGGAAGGACACCTGTGCCCCCGACTCCGGCGCGGTGGCGGTGCGTTCACCGGTGCGGTAGGCGAAGGAGGCCTGGTCGACCACGTAGTTGACGGGGTAGACCGCCGGGCCCGGGCGCACCGGCAGGCCGATCCGGCCGATCCCGTGGGTGCCGACCAGCTCCCAGCACTCGGCGTCGGTGAGGTCGAGCAGGCGGGGTCGGGGGCCGGGCCCTTCGTGGCCGGGCGGGGCGTCCGCGCGGCCGGCCACGAGCTCCTCCCGACTGAGGCCGAGGGCGGCGGCGATCCGGACGAAGCCGCCGGGGTCGAAGGCGGGTCCGGCTTCGAGCAGGTGGCGCAGGTACTGCGGGGCCATCGCGGCCCGCTGGGCCAGGGCGTCCTCGGTGAGGCCGAGTTGACCGAGGCGTTCGGCGATCCGGCGGGCCACGACGGCGGGGTCGGGATCGGCGGTGGGATCGGCATCGGGGGTGCGGTCGGGATCGGGGGTGCGGTCGGGATCGGGAGTGTCGTTCACGGTGGTGGCTCCTCGGCTCGCCAAGGGGGGTGCCCGGACCGGTGTCCGGGCGGTGACCAGGCCGGATCCATCCAAGCGTCCGGCCCACCCCGAGTCGAGGAACGGCAGCGCCCCGTGCGTGTCGGAGAACCCCGGGGCGGGCCCGCGGGGCCCCGACCTTGATCACCCGTCCGCCGCCTGCGATCATCCCCCTGACGCGGACTCAAGTCCGCTTCGCGACAACGGGGAACAACGGGGAAGCAAGGAGACACATCCGTGATCGTCGTGACGGGTGCCACCGGTACGGTCGGCTCGAGGGTCGTCGTCGGACTGCGCGAACGCGGGCTGGCGGTGCGGGCCCTGGTGCGCGGCGGGTCGGCGGGCCCGGCCGAGTGGGACGCGGGGGTCGAGCGGGTCGCCGCCGACTTCACCGACCCGGTCTCGCTGGACGCCGCCCTGGACGGGGCCGACACCGTCTACCTGCTGGTCGCCGTGCATCCGGAGATGGCCCAGCACGAGCGCAACGTGATCGACGCCGCCGTGCGCACCGGCCGCCGGCCGCGGATCGTGCTGCACGCGGCCGCCGGCGTCGAGTACCGGCCGGAGGGGGTGCGCTTCGTCGGCTCGCACGTCACGGGCCTGGACCACCTCAAGGACTCCGGCCTGCCGTGGACCGTCCTCGGCCCGAACGGCTTCCACCAGAACTTCCTCGGCACGGCCCCGACCGTCAAGGCCGGCCACCTGGCCGTGCCGGGCGGCGAGGGCGCGGTGGCGTACGTGGACGCCCGGGACGTCGCGGCGGCCGCCGTCGAGGTGCTGGCCACCGAGGGCCACGAGGGCGCGGTCTACACCCTGACCGGCCCGGCCGCACTCACCCACGACGAGGTGGCCGAGCAGCTGTCCGCCGCCGCGGGCCACCCGGTCGCCTACGCCGCGCTCACCCCGGAGGTCGCCCTCGACGGCCTGCTGAACATGGGCTGGGACCGGTGGCGGGCCGAGGGCATGGTCGAGCTGTACGGGCTGTACGCGGCCGGGCTGGCCTCGACGGTCAGCCCGGACGTCGAGAAGCTGACCGGCCGTCCGCCCCGCTCCTTCGCCGAGTTCGCCGCCGAGCACGCGGACGCCTTCCGCGCCTGAGCCGCCCGCGCCGTTCCCGTCCCCGGGCCCCCGGGGGCGGGAACGGGGACGGGGACGGACCACCGCCCCCGACACCACCTCTCCCGGCGCCACCGCAGATCGTCAACTCACCGTCAAGATCCCTGCACAGCCCTTACCGTGCCGTCCGGCCGGGCGCATACTGTGCTGCGCGCGGCGAGCGCCCGGCGACAGGGCCACACCGGACCCGGCCCGGCCGCACCGCGACGGGGAGCAGGTGGAACTGGCGTGGCAGCACTCGTGATCGTGGCCGTGGTCGTCCTCTTCTTGCTGACGACCGGCGTGCGGGTGGTCCAGCAGTACGAGCGCGGTGTGGTGTTCCGGCTCGGCCGGGTGCGCGGGACGGTCCGCGAGCCGGGCCTGACGCTGCTGATCCCGGTGCTCGACAAGATGCGCAAGGTGAACGTCCAGGTGGTCACCATGCCGGTGCCCACCCAGGAGGGCATCACCAAGGACAACGTGTCGGTGAGCGTGGACGCGGTGCTGTACTTCCGCGTGATCGAGCCGATCAGGGCCACCGTGGACGTGCAGAACTACAACTTCGCCATGCTGCAGGTCGCCCAGACCTCGCTGCGCTCGATCATCGGCAAGAGCGAGCTGGACGACCTGCTGTCCGGCCGGGAGAACCTCCACCACGACCTGGAGGTCATGCTGGAGAGCCCCGCGTCGGGCTGGGGCGTGCACATCGACCGGGTGGAGATCAAGGACGTCAGCCTGCCCGACTCGATGAAGCGCTCGATGGCCCGCCAGGCCGAGGCGGACCGCGAGCGCCGGGCCCGTATCATCACCGCGGACGGCGAGTTCCAGGCCGCCGCCAAGCTTGCCGAGGCCGCGGCCACGATGTCCGCGACGCCGGCGGCCCTCCAACTGCGCATGCTGCAGACGGTGGTCGAGGTGGCGGCGGAGAAGAACTCGACGCTGGTGCTGCCGTTCCCGGTGGAGATGCTGCGGTTCTTCGAGGCCTCCGCGAACCGGCTCGCCGAGGGGGCCCCACCGGCCCCCGCACCCGCCGTCCCCACGCAGGCACGCGACGCCGAACCCGCCGCTCCGGTCGACGGCAGCTGACGTCCGGCCGGCCCGGAAAGTTCCCGGGCCGGCCATAGCTTGGCTCTATGAGGTCATAGATCGACACCGCCTACACCTCCGCGCGGCCAGCGGGTTGGCTGCAAGGGTCCAGACCATTCGGCCCGCTCCGTCCACCCGGAGGATTCACCCGCATGACCCGCTCGATCCGAGTCGCCATCGTCGGAGCCGGCCCCGCCGGGATCTACGCCGCCGACGCCCTGCTCAAGTCCGACGCCGCGAAGGCGCCCGGCGTCTCGATCGACCTGTTCGAACGGATGCCGGCCCCGTTCGGCCTGATCCGCTACGGCGTGGCCCCCGACCACCCGCGGATCAAGGGCATCGTCACCGCCCTGCACCAGGTCCTCGACAAGCCCCAGGTCCGCCTGTTCGGCAACGTCGACTACCCGACCGACCTCACCCTGGACGACCTGCACCGCCACTACGACGCCGTGGTCTTCTCCACCGGCGCGATGGCGGACCGCTCGCTCGACCTCCCGGGCATCGACCTGGACGGCTCCTACGGCGCCGCGGACTTCGTCTCCTGGTACGACGGCCACCCGGACGTGCCGCGCACCTGGCCGCTGGAGGCCGAGAAGGTCGCCGTCCTCGGCGTCGGCAACGTCGCCCTGGACGTCGCCCGAATCCTCGCCAAGACCGCCGACGAGCTGCTGCCCACCGAGATCCCCCCGAACGTGTACGAGGGCCTCAAGGGCAACCGCGCCGTCGAGGTCCACGTCTTCGGCCGCCGCGGCCCGGCCCAGGCCAAGTTCAGCCCGATGGAGCTGCGCGAGCTGGACCACTCGCCCACCATCGAGGTCATCGTCAACCCCGAGGACATCGAGTACGACGAGGGCTCGATCGCCGAGCGCCGCGCCGTCAAGCACGTCGACCTGGTCGCCGCCACCGTCGAGAACTGGGCGATCCGCGACGTCGGCGACCGCCCCCACCGGGTCTACCTGCACTTCTTCGAGTCCCCGGTCGAGGTCCTCGGCGAGGACGGCAAGGTCGTCGGCCTGCGCACCGAGCGCACCGAGCTCGACGGCACCGGCAACGTGCGCGGCACCGGCCGGCACACCGACTGGGACGTCCAGTCGGTCTACCGCGCCGTCGGCTACTACTCCGACGAGCTGCCCAAGCTGCCCTTCGACCCGGTCTCCGGCACCGTCCCGCACCAGGCCGGCCGCGTCCTGGACGGCGACGGCTCGCACGTCACCGCCGTCTACGTCACCGGCTGGATCAAGCGCGGCCCGGTCGGCCTGATCGGCCACACCAAGGGCGACGCCAACGAGACCGTCGCCTGCCTGCTGGAGGACCACGCCACCGGCCGGCTGCCCGGCGCCACCGAGCCCGACCCGGCGGCGATCGAGGAGCACCTGCGCGCCCGCGGTGTCCGCTACACCACCTGGGACGGCTGGAAGCAGCTCGACGCCCACGAGCGGGAGCTCGGGCAGGCCGAGGACCGCGAGCGCGTCAAGGTCGTCGAGCGCGAGGACATGCTGCGCCACAGCGGGGCCTGAGGCGCGTCGGCGGTCACCGGCGGACGATCGGCAGCAGCACCTCGTCGACGATCTCCGCCGGGTCCAGCTCCACGGCGCCCCCGCCGCACAGCTTGATCCGGTAGAGCATCAGCGCCGGCACCACGTCGGTGACCAGCGGGCTGACCGCCCCGGGGCGGACCTCGCCCCGGGCGGTGCCCCGGTCGAGGACCTCGGCGATCAGCGCGGTGGTCGGGTCGACCACCTGCTCCTGCACCAGCTCCAGGAAGACCCGGGCCCGCTGGTGGTCGATCTCGCTCATGATGGCGCGGACGGCGGCGCCCAGGTCGCTGAACATCGCGGCGCGCAGCCCGGCCACCACCTCCAGGAGGTCCCCGCGCAGGCTCCCGGTGTCCGGGGCCGGCCGGGCCGGCGGCAGGGCGGCCCGCAGGGCGTCCATCACCAGCTCCTCCTTGGAGGACCACCGCCGGTAGAGGGCGGCCTTGCCGGTCTGAGCCGCGGCGGCCACGCCCTCCATGGTCAGCCGGGCGTAGCCGTCGGTGGTGAGCTGCTGGAGGGCCGCCCCGTAAATGGCGCTCTCCAGCGCCTCCCCGCGCCGACGGACCGGGGTGCCGGCCGCGTGCACGGTCCCGCCCTCGGCGGTTCGGACTTCAGCGGACATCGCTGCACACCTTCCGGGGACTCCCTGTTCACCAGGCCTACCGCCAATGTTAGTGAACGAATCCGTTCCCTCCCAAGCACCGTACGCGGTTCGGCCCCCGGCGCCGGCCTGCGGCTCCGGGGGCCGGCGGGGCACGGGCTCAGCGGTCGGCCTGGTAGGCGTTGAGCTTGCTCAGCGGGCCGTAGCTGCCGTCCTGGTAGACCGGCTGCATCTGGACGTCGCCGTAGATCTGGAACAGCTTCTTCGCCGGGTCGGCGGTGGTCGGGTTGCAGTTCGGGAAGCCGGTGTACCAGTAGATGCTGGCCACGCCGTCGCCCTGCACGGGCGGCGAGCTTCATGGTCTCAAGTCCCTTTGCTCGATGGTGGAGTTCGTCCGGTGCCTCGACGAAGCCGCCGACGCCACCAACTAGCGCACCGGCCACCACCAGCCGCAAATCCCATGAAGCAATCAGCTGACCCGTCTACCTACGGACCGGTTCGTGCGCCGCCCCTGCTCTGTTGGAACGACTCCCGGGCCCGTCGCCCGGCCGTCGGCGGGCGGTTCCGCTACCAACGAGGGACGCCCCCCATCGAAAGGCGGCCCCCTTCGTGCCCGTCCCCACCACCTTCGACCAGAGCGCGACCGGCTACAGCCTCGCCCACGCCTACTGGCTGGCCAGGGCGTCGGACCTCGCCTACCAGAACGACGCCACCATCGACCGGCAGGCCCGGGACTGGGGCTTCGACACCGTGCGCCACCACGACACCCGGTTCACCCCGCCGTTCCCGCTCCAGGACACCCAGGCCTACACCATGGCGAGCGACCGGATGATCGTGGTCGCCTTCCGCGGCACCGAGCCCAAGGAGCTCCGCGACTGGCTCACCGACTCCACCACCCCGCCCTGGCCGGGCCCCGCCGGCACCGGCTACGTCCACTACGGCTTCGCCGAGGCCCTGGACTCGATCTTCCCGGACGTCCTCAAGGCCCTCACCGAACTCCGCACCGACGGGCAGACCGTCTGGCTCACCGGCCACAGCCTCGGCGGCGCCCTCGCCATGCTGGCCGCCGCCCGCCTCCACCTGGAGGACCCCCGGCTGACGGCCGACGGCGTGTACACCTTCGGCCAGCCCCGCACCTGCGACCGGCTGCTCACCGCCGCGTACGACCGGGCCTTCCACGGCCGGAACTACCGCTTCGTCAACAACAACGACATCGTCCCCCAGCTGCCGCCCGAGCCGGCCTTCACCCACGTCGGCGCCCTGCGCTTCATCGACTCGGCCGGGACGGTCCACGAGGGCGCCAGCGGCCTGCTCTCCGGCCTCGCCAACCGGGCCAAGGGCTTGACCTCCGCCGCCTTCGAGCCCACCGGCGAAGGCGTCCGCGACCACTTCATGCGCAACTACCTGACGGCATTGGAGAAGAACCTGTGACCGCCCGCCTCGCCAAGACCGCCCTCGCCCTGCTGCTCACCGTCGGCCTCGCCCCGGCCGCCGTGCCCGCGCACGCCGTCACGGCCACCCGGGCCCCGGCCGCGCTCCTCCAGCCGCCGCTGCCGCTCGAAGCCTTCCCGCCGCAGGTGGCCCAGGCCTGCGAGACCTGGCGCCAGCTGGAGTGGCCGGCCACCCCGGAGCCCATCACCTACCGCCTCCCGGACGGCGAGTTCATCCGCGGCGGCAACCCGTACGGCAACCGCAGCGGCGATCTGCCGCACGCCACCACCTACCACGAGTACGACGTCAACCCCCGCCCCACCGCCAACACCCACCGGGACGCCGAGCGCATCGTCCGCGACACGGTCTCCAAGCGGGTCTACTACACCGCCGACCACTACGCCGACTTCCGCGAGATCTCCTACGGCTGCTGACCCGCAGCCCGCCCCGGGCGCCCCCCCCCCCCCCCCCGGGGGGGCCCCCCCCCGGGGGGGCCCCCCAGCGGCGGGCTCCCCCGCGGGGGGGGGGGGGCCCCCCGCGCGCG